>NZ_JAKMRZ010000026.1:0-13918 GCF_025772385.1 Campylobacter sp. FU_520
TTGGTATAAATACAAAATACATAAAAAATACCAAGTAAATCTAACTACACCCAACAAAAAACCATTTGTGGTTATTTGTTTAGTATTGTAAGAAACCTCAAAATTATATACAACAAAGATAAGATATCCATTTTCTTTACAATTTTCATTTTTTCCTTATTTAATTAAAGAAAGTTACATTGTATTTTATATAGTTTTACATTCTCACTTTCCACTTTATAATTTGGAACTTTATAGCATTCTTTAAAATTATTACCTTTTATAATCTTGATATAAGAGTTTGGAATAGCAATTTGATTTTTTATTCTTTGAGGGTTGCTATCATAATTAACCAAATTTAAAACTTCAATTTCTCCAAGCTTTAAAGCCACTTGTCTTTCTCTTTTTTCAATCTTATTCCATACTTTTTGATTAATTTGTGGATTTTGCGGAGTAATATTACTCATTAAGAATGTACTTCTTTGAGCTTGAGTAGTTTTTCTCATAGAGGCATTAGAAAGGGTATGTCCTCTATCATAACCACTATTTTTATAATCACTCCAAGTGGTACGATATTTTTTAGGTATATTTGTATCATCTTCAAAGCGCGGGCGTTTTTTGATTTGTTCGCCTTTTAGATTATCTGCTTCTAATTTATAAGCTACTGCTTTAGTACCTTTGTAGTTATAATCATAACAATTAATATAATAAAATTTATCTAAAACTTGAGAGCAGTTTTGTTTAGTAAAATACTTTGCAAAATCTTCACTCGGTTTATATTGTGTGTACTTTGCAAAAGATAATGAAGTAAATAACGCTAATAAAAATATCTTTTTAAGCATTTTAAACCCTTTCTATTTGATTTAAGAATATTTTAGTGTTACACGAGCAAATTACAACACCTAAAAATACATAGTCTTTTAATGCAGATTTTTTAATTTTTTTGTCTTCAAAACCTATATTATCACTACTTATGATAATTTCATCATCAAGGACATTTTTTCTTATGCGCTTGCAAAATAATTCACCATCGTATCTAAAAATAGCCACATCAGCATTTTTGATCTTATCGAGAGAATTTTTACTAGTATCAACTATAACAAAACTTCCATTTTGTATAAAAGGTTCCATACTGTCGCCAAATATTTTTATCATATCATATTGTGTTTTGTAAGGAATACCTAATATTTCTACTAAAAAATTTTTATCAAGATATATAGTTTGAAAGTTTTCATCGCTGTTATCGTTTCCAAAACCTGCACTAGCGTAAACATTAGGAAAATATCTGATTTTAACTATATTTTCTATGTCGTTTGTGTTATTTATATTCATTTGAGTATATTTAAGTATATTTTTTTCAGGTATATAACCTCTTTGTTTCCAAACATCTATGGTATTTGCGGCAACACCTAGGTAATCTGCTAGTTCTTTATAGGTTTTCAAATTTTGTTCTAGCATCCATTTTTTCAATATTTCTTTTACTTCCATAAAAAGATACCTTTCAAATGTAAAATATAACTTGACAAATGAGTATATTTTTTTTATAATTTCACAAAATAATTAATTTTAAAACATAAAAATAATTATTTTTTAGCAAAAAGAATACCAACTTTTTGCTTAAGTATAAAAAAGGATACATAATGCAAGATTGGATTATAGCTGGCGTGATTATAGCTATCTTATCGGTTATGTTTGTAATCATAAAGATAAAGGAAACAAAATGATAAGAGCATACGCAAACACCATATCAAATATACTCAGCAATGAAAAATCTATAAAAAAAGACACGCTTTTTAAAAGAATGAACATAAAAGAAAGTGAATTTAATGAAGCTTTGAATTTTTTACTTGATCATAATTTTGTAAAACTAGAAGCTATTAGTGATGGTTTATTTGAAACCATCATAGTTCATTATGAGGGTAATTGAATGTGCATTAAAGAGAAAATTCAAGAAAAGTTAGGGTTAAAAACTTTTGATGAAATGGAAAGAAAACTCAATTTGAAAAATCAAACTTTAAAGGTTTGGCTTAGCAATAAAAGCAAAACAAATTCTAAAGTAGAAAAAGCACTTTTAAGACTTGGTTTTTTGAATGAGGATCTGAGATTATCTAAGAGATTGAAAGATTTAAAACTAAAGCATAAAAAATTTACAGCTTTGGTAGAAGAAAAAACAAAAACTATACAGGAGATTTCTGAACTTTTAAAAGAAATTGATGAGGTAGCTTGAAAACCTCATTAAGCACATTTTCTAAGTGTGCTTAAAAGGTTTTTAAAAGCTTGAAACTAGGTTTTAAGTGAATTTCCTTATAGCTAGCTTGGTGATCAAGCTAGCGTGTTCTTTATTTATCACACTCCACAGCGACGGGTGGGAAAGTGGGCTTTTTTAAAAAGCTTTGTTAAATGGTCAAAATACCAAAAGTTTAAATAACTTTGAATGCAGGCTCTATGTTTTGACATAAGTAGTGTTTAAATGGGAGTTAAACTCCCTTATAAGCCATATTAGCTTTCTTTATTTTGAGTAACCACCTTTATGGTGGTTTTTAACTTCCATTTATGCACTATAAAAAGGAAGAAAATGTCTTTTAAAGAAAAAATTAATACAGCCATAGAACACGCAAGAGCTTTGGCTTTAATTAACAAAGAATGCTTAGATTTAATTGACTACATGGAAGAGTGCGATGAGGATGATTTAAGATCTAACTTAGATGACTTAAAAAAACTCTTGATAAAAGCAAAAGAATTATTGAAAGGATAGTAATGAATTTTAAGCCCATACAAAAAGAAAATGATGCATTTAAAAAAGCAAGAGAAATAGAAAGTTTAATAAGTGAGCTTAGCTCAAAAGGATTTAAACTTACAAAGGCAAATTCAAAATCTTTAGTTATGAAAAAAGGTTTTGATAAGGTAGCAAAATAACAAAAAAAAGAAAGGAATAAAATGCAAAACATAGGCTATGATAGTATCAAATTTGTAATCCCAAAATTTGCATTTTATAAATTTCTTAAAAAACATGATTTATATACAAAGCTTAGAAAAACAAACCGCAATAAAGTTATAGAAAAATACACAAAAGAGAAGTTTAAAAATATCAAAACAAAAGATAAGTTTTATGAGTTTAAGGTTAGGTATATAAACATCAAACCTAGAAATAAAAGTTTATCAAATACCATAATAGTGATAGAAAATTCAAAAGACACCCATGAAGTTGCTAGAAAAAATAAAAAGAAAAAAGACTTTTATATAGAAGTACAGTTTAACGGTCTTTTTCAGCCTAGCAAAAGTGTGGTAGCTGATGTGTATAAGGTGTTAAGTAAAATGGTTAAGAGGTTTAAGGCTTATAGTTTTGATATAGCTTGTGATTTTTGTGATGAAAGTGCTTCTATGAGAAAATATGAAGAACATTTGCATGAGTTGTCTTTAAATAAAAAAATCAAAGGCGAAATGGTTTTTTATAAAAAATCTCTTTATGTAAATGGGGTGCATAGTAAGTTTTTTGATCTTGATAGAATTTTGATTTATGATAAGTATGAAAAGCAGACTAGTTATCACAAAGAAAAAATCAAAGAAGAATTTAAAGACTGGAAAAGATTAGAATTAACTTTCAAACTAAACTATAAATTTTTAAAATACATACAGCATAAACACATTCATGATGCTTTAGATTTTATATATGATTTTATAGCTTTACTAGGTAAAACATATAGCTTTACAAAAGAATTATTACTTATTAAACAAACAAAATATTTAATCAATCCAAGATGGACAAAAGATATAAAACCATATGCATTAAAGGATGTTGCATGAGTATCGTAACACATATAATTGAGGCTAATGAAATAGCTCGCGCATGTTTAAAAAATGACTTAAAATATAGTTTGAAAGAAGCAAGGATTATCAATAGTGCAAATGAAAGAATGCTGTGTTTTTATTTTGATAATCCTTTTGCTATAGATTTGTTTGAAAGAAACAAAGAAAGTATCAAAAATGACTTAAGATGTGAATACAAGAAAAAAATCAAACTTTATAAACGCATTGATTTTGTATTTTACGATATTTGCTCAAAAAACACTAATGAGCTTAAATCAAGAACAACAGAAGAAAAACAAATACTTCAAAGGGGTATAGATATGCTGGAAAATATTATAAAAAGGAGTAAAAATGGAAAACATAGATAATCAAAATAATCTAAAAGAACTATCTATGAAAATTGTATCTTTACATAAAGCTATAGAGCACGCAGAGTATGAAAGAAGTGCTTTAAATTCAGCCATTAAAGAGTATAAAGAAGATTTAAAAACAACCATAAGAGAGCTTGAGAAAATGAAAGAACCTAATCTTTTCAATCAAGAAAATAAAGAGGAATAAACAAAAGGATATTACATGCTACAAATGATGAAAGATTTTTTAGAACAAAGAAATTTGATAGAAAAACACTTAGAAGAAATAAAACAACAATTATCAAAAATGCTTAAAGAATTTCTTTCTATAAGAAATGATCTTTCGTTTTCTAATGGATGTAACTCTTTAGAAGAAGAAATTAGACATTATTGGAAGATAGAGGCTTGGCTTGATGTAGAGCTTAAAAGAATATGTATAAAGCTTATAGATACAAGAGTTTCTTATAATAGTTTTGATTTTGAGAATGTCAAAGTATTATTAGCACATACTTTAAGTTATGAAGAGCAAAAAGCCATTATAAAATCACTCAATTTAGAAACAAACATTAAAAAGGATTAATATGAAATTATTAAGTACAAAAGAAGTTGCACAGTATTTGGGTTTTAGCGTTGATAGGATAAGAAAAATGAGAATGAGAAAAAATCAAGCTATTTATAACTTTCCAAAGGGTGTTAGAGTGGGAAAAGTTTTAATGTATGAAAAGAAAGAAATCGATGATTGGATAAAATATTGCAAGGTTAGCTAAGCTTTCCTGCAAGTTTTTCTATATAATCTCCCCACCACTGCATTAATCTTCTTTTTAATTCTATATTTTTACTTCTATTGTAAGCTTTCAATATTGCATTTTTTTGCTCATGAGCTAAGCATTGCTCTGCTATATCCATACTTACTCCATGTTCCAATTGCTTTTCGTTTGCAATGCTTCTAAACATAGCACGAAATCCATGCGCGCTTTGAATTCCTTTATATCCTAAGCGTTTATTGGTATTGCATGTGATATTTTCACTATTACATCCTTTTTTAGAAGAACCAGCAAAAACATAATCATTGACTTTAATCGCATATTGATTTTTTAATATACTTATGGCTTGTTTGCTTAATGCTATATTATGCTCTTTACGCATTTTCATTTTTTGAGCTGATATAGTCCAAATTTCATTTTTAAAGTCTATCTCATCCCAAGTAGCTTTTATAACATTGCCAGGTCTTTGGGCTGTTAAAAGCACAAAAAGCATTAAATTTTTATGACTTTGTTTGATATCTGAATGTATTAGAGTATTTATATATTCTTTAATATCAGATTCATCTAATAGGGTAGGTTGGTGTATAACCTGATTTGGTTTTTTAAATACAATATTATTTTTGATAGAAGCTACGGGATTGTTTTCTATGATCTCAAGTTGCAAAGCATATTCAAATACTTTATTTATCCATATCTTTGCTTTTTGAAGCGTAGCGCTTTTATGCTCTATGGTCTTTAAAATATTAACAATATCTACTCTTTTTATATCATTAATATTTTTATATTCTAAAGATTTAAAAATACCTTCTTTGTAGCTTAATCCTCTTTGGATTGTTTTCGCTGCTAAATTACTCTTTCTTGCATTTTCTAATACTTCATCATATAATACGCCAAATTTCAATCTTTTTGCATTGCTTATGTTTTGACCCTTGGCTTTTAGTTTGTGTGAATTTATAGCTATTTCTCTAAGTTCTGCTAGGGAAAGCAAGGGATATTCCCCAAGTGTTATATAAGTATCATTAGCTTGTCTTGTTTTAAATAGTTTTCTACCACTAGGATAAACAAAAACATACAATCCTTTTATACTAGGATCGCTAAATTTTATAAATTTTTTACCATTATCGCATTTTACGCTTTTCAAGAAACTATCTGTAAGTTTATTAATTTTTGCCATTTTTATTCTTTGTATTATTGTAAAAAGTAACCCATTTAGTAGCCCACTTTTTTAAAAGTAACCCACTTTTTTTGCAATATTTTAACACAAAAAATAACAAAATAGAATAAAAAAGAATGTTTATATAATCCCTTAAATATAGGATTTTAAAGATAATTTATTGAAAAATAACACTTGGGAGTAAAAAACAAATGGTGCCCGAGGTCGGACTCGAACCGACACAAGGTTGCCCTTACCAGATTTTGAGTCTGGCGCGTCTACCAGTTTCACCACTCGGGCTTTTTGAAAATTTTAAAATATAATATAGAATGTGAGATTATACTAAAAAAAAATTAAAACAATATAAAATATTTATATAACAAATGAAAATATCTTTAAAATTTGGAACTTTTTTTGCTTGCAAATAATTAAAAAATTTATTTGCGGAGCAAAACAATGAGAATTAGTAATCAGTATAACTACTACACTTCTATACAAAATTACACGGATGGTCAGTCTTTACTTAATAAATATAATTTGCAATTACAAACAGGTCAGCTTATTCAGCATTCTTGGGAAAATGCAAATGTTTATATTAATGGTTCAAGATTAGAATATGAGATGGCAAATATAGGTCAGATTATTCAAGGAACCCAAGCAGCACAAGAAATGGCAAAAAATACTGATACGGCTTTAAAAAATATCACCGAACTTTTGGAAAAATTTAAAACACTTTTAACAAAAGCCGCAAGTGATGGAAACTCTCAAGAATCAAGAGAAGCTATAGCAAAAGAACTCAAACTTGTAAGAGATTCTATTGTAAATATTGCAAATACTAGTATCAATGGACAGTATTTATTTGCAGGGTCAAATAGTGCTAATATGCCTTTTGATAAATATGGAAATTATACTGGTAATAAAGATAATATTTTTGTAGTAAGTGGCGCTGGCACTCAAATTCCTTATAATATACCTGGTTGGGATTTATTTTTTAAACCCGATTCAAATATTAATAAGATTATTTCAACAAATGTTTCTTTCACTGATGCTCGTTATCCGGATAAAAAAGAATTTTTAACAGGTGAGTCTAAATTTTCATACTTAATAGGTCAAAACTATGTGCAAAATGGTAAACTTGATCCTGATAAAAATTTCGAAGATAGTTATGATGAGAAACTTCCTTTTCCGCATTCATCTATGTATATTCAAGGTGTTAGACCTGATGGGACAAGTTTTAAAGCTACTTTAGATATAGATCCTGATGCAAAAATCGAAGATGTTTTAGAAAATATTGGAAAACTATATGGCAATACAGAGGGGAATGAGGTTGTTAAAGTTGCATTAAATGATAGTGGTCAAATAGAAATAAAGAGCTTAAAAGATGGAAGTAGTTCTTTAGATTTTCATGCTGTTGCTATGACACCACAGCTTCAAGATGCAGAGCAAATTAAAGATTTAAGTGAAGCTGCTAAAGCTGAGGGTATTACAATGGCTCAGGTTACAGAGCGTATTATGCAAGCAGCGCATGGCGGAGATTTAAATAATACTAAAAGTCCAGTAACAGTGGAAGTGGGAGGTAAGCAATTTACTGTTGATATCTATAAAACAGATTTTATAAAAAGCAATATCAATGGTAATAAAACTAATGGAGCTGATTTTGATGTACCTTTTGAAAAAGATGGCAATACTGTTTTTGGTAATGTTTCTCAAGTTATTAAAGGTACAAGTGAATATGCTACTGATAGCACAAAGTTAAGTGAAGTTGTAGCAAATGCTGATGGAAGTATGGATGGTCAACAACTTCAAATGGAAATCACTTCTAAAAGTGGTCAAAAATATAATGTAACTATTGATTTAGAAAATTCCACTGTAAGTTACCCTGATCCAAACGATCCTACTCAAACCATAAGTTTCCCTATTACTCATTCTCAATATAACGAAGCAACAGAAACTTCAGTGGGTATGCAAACAAGACCTGAAGATATTACTTATGGTCAGTTAAATGATATTATAGGTATGTTTGCAAGCGATAAGGTTCCAACTGCTACAATTACTCCAAATACAAATGGAACAATCAATAATGGTGATTTTCAAACTATTCAACAAAATATAAGCGATTCTAAAGATTTTGTTAATGTAAGTATGGACTATAAAGGTCGTATAAGTATTACTGATAAGTTTTCAACTAATACAAACATAGGTCTTACTATTAAAGATTCAAATTCAAATAGTGGCTTTCCCCCTGCAGGCACTTCTGTAAATGGTTCTGGTTTTGTATTTAGCGCAAATAATTCTTTAACTATTGATGAGCCAAATATTGACTTGATTAAAGATTTAGATGAAATGATAGATGCTGTTTTAAAAGGTAATATGAGAGCTGATTCAGAAGGAAGTGACCCTAGAAATACGGGATTGCAAGGAGCTTTAGAAAAAATAGATCATTTACAAGATCATGTTAGAAAAATGCAAACAACCATAGGAGCTTATACTAATAATATAGAAGAAACAAATAAAAGAATGACTTTTTTAAACGTTAATGTTGCTTCTATAAAAAGCGGTGTAACTGATGCTGATTATGGGCAAACTTATATGCAATTTATGCAAACTATGGTATCTTATCAAGCTATGCTTTCAGCTACTTCTAAAATTTCTCAAATGAGTTTATTAAACTACTTATAATTTTTTGATATAATAGCTTTTTTCTTTATAAAGGATATATTATAAAAAAAGAAGCTATTTTTGTTATTTTTAATATTTTTATTTTTTATTTTTGTTTAAGTGCTTTGATACCCGATCAAGCTTTAGTAAGTATTATAGGGTATTCTTTGGCAAAACTTAGTTATTTTTTATTTGGATCATTGACTAAATTTTACCCTTTTGTCTTTTTTTGGTTTAATTATCTTTTGTATAAAAATGATTATAACTTTGAACTTATTGAGCGTAGATTTAGCGTGGCTGTTTTTGCTTGTATTTTTGCTTCACTTATTTTTGCTTCAGCGTTCTTGCAAGATAAAGGCTATATAGCCTCTGCTATGTTTGTAATCTTAGATGGACTTTTTGGAAAAATAGGAAGTTTGATCTTGGTGATTTTGCTTTTAGCTTTTGCTTTTAGTATTTCTTTTCCGCAAATTATCAAAGAAGTATTTAAAATAGAGCTTGATTTTGATTTTTATTTAAAACTTGAAACTTTAATTAAAAATAAAATTTTTGGATTTTTTGGTGGTGATAAGTATGAAAACGAAACCAAAGAAGAGCAAGAAAAGCTCAAACAAGAACTTTTAATTAAAGAGAAAAAAGAAGAACTTGTTGAAGAAGAATTACCAAAGCAAGAAATTCAAGAAATTAAAAAATTTAATCTTGAAGATTTAAAAAAACAAGAATTAGAAGAAGTGATAATTAGCGAAGAGGATAAAAAGTTAAGCTCAAGCTATATTCATGAGCTTTCAGAGCCTATCGCAAGTTTTGCTCAAAAAGCTAGTCAAATAAATATAAAGGAAGATGAAATGACCCCTGAAGAGTATTTATCAAAATATAAAAATAAAAGTGAAGATATTTATACTCAAACCTTAAAAAGTAAAAATTTAGACGAGCCAAGTTATAAAAGACGCAATATGGATTTAAATGAAAACAAAGAAGAGGTAATAGAAGAAAATTCTTTGTTTGCCAAAGAGCTTAAAGAACGTGAGCAAATGTTACAAAAAGCTAAATTACTAGAAGAGTACAAAGCTTTACAAAAAGAAAAAATCTTAGAAGAGCTTAATGAGGATTTTAAAAAAATTGAAGAATTAAACGCTATAGAAGCGCAAAAAGAAGCTGAGTTTAAAAAAATTCAAAACAAAACTAGCTTTTTAGGGGTAAAAGATTTTAAAGATGAGGATTTTATCCCGCAAAATGAAGTTAAAGAATTAGATTTTAGTGAGGATGATTTTACTAAGCCTGTTAGTATAGAAGAGCTAAGAAGTAAAAAAAACTATGAAAGTCCTTTTGTAGTAGAAGAAGTGCAAAATGAAGTTAAAGAAGAAAAAGTTCCATTTGAAATTACTCAAGAGCCTATAGTGGAAGTAGTAGAAAACAAAACACACCATTCTATCGCTAATGAAGTGAGTGAAAATAAAGCTTTATTAAAAGATCTTGACTTTGGAAATTTTGAAAAACCAAAAGATTTTTCTTTACCACCTTTAGATTTTTTAACTATGCCAAAAGAAGGCAAAAGTGAAATCAATGAAGAAGAAATCGATAGAAAAATTTATGATTTACTTGAAAAATTAAGACGTTTTAAAATAGGTGGTGATGTAGTTAGAACTTATACAGGTCCTGTTGTAACTACTTTTGAATTTCGTCCAGCAGCAGATGTTAAAGTAAGTAAAATTTTATCTTTACAAGATGATTTAGCTATGGCTTTAAAAGCTCAAACTATAAGAATTCAAGCTCCAATTCCAGGTAAAGATGTAGTGGGAATTGAAGTTCCAAATGAAAAAATCGATACGATTTACTTAAGAGAAATTTTAGAAAGTGAGGTATTTAAAAATTCTAGCTCACCTTTAACCATAGCTTTGGGTAAAGATATAGTAGGCGATCCTTTCATCACAGATCTTAAAAAGCTTCCTCATCTTTTAATAGCAGGAACTACAGGAAGCGGTAAAAGTGTGGGAATTAACTCTATGCTTTTATCTTTGCTTTATAGAAATTCACCAAAAACTTTAAGACTTATGATGATAGATCCCAAAATGCTTGAATTTAGTATTTATAATGATATACCACATTTACTTACACCGGTAATTACTGATCCTAAAAAAGCGGTAAATGCTTTATCGAATATGGTAGCTGAAATGGAACGCAGGTATCGCTTGATGGCTGAAGCAAAAACTAAAAATATAGAAAATTACAATGAAAAAATCAAAGAGCAAGGTGGTGAAATCTTACCATTTATTGTAGTGATTATTGATGAGTTAGCTGATTTAATGATGACTGCGGGTAAGGATGTAGAGTTTTATATAGGTCGTTTAGCGCAAATGGCAAGAGCAAGTGGAATTCACTTAATCGTAGCTACACAGCGCCCTTCGGTAGATGTTGTTACCGGGGTTGTAAAAGCAAATTTACCAAGTAGAATTTCTTATAAAGTAGGGCAAAAGATAGACTCTAAGGTTATTTTAGATTCTATGGGCGCTGAAAGTTTGTTAGGGCGCGGGGATTGTTTATTTACCCCTCCTAGTATGAGTGGTTTAGTACGTTTGCACGCACCTTTTGCAAGCGAAAATGAAATTGAAAATATAGTAGAGTTTTTAAAAGCTCAACAAGTAGTAGAATATGATGAGAGTTTTTTAAAAGATGATAGCCAAGATGGAGCTTATAAAAGAAGTGAATTTGATGATGGGGATTTAGATGAACTTTATGAAGAAGCAAAGGCTGTAATCTTAGAAGATAGAAAAACTAGTATTTCTTATTTGCAAAGACGCTTAAAAATAGGCTACAACCGCGCAGCAAATATCATAGAACAACTTTCACAAACAGGTGTTTTAAGCGAACCTGATGCAAAAGGGCAAAGAGAAATTTTATAATCAATTTCTTATTGCCTTATTATGATCTTTTAAAGTAGAGGTAAAAATATGCTTATTGGTTTTTTTATCTCTTACAAAGTATAAATATTCTGTTTTGGCAGGAAAAATAGCTGCCTTGATAGCTTCAAATGATACATTACACACAGCTTCTTTTGGTATGCCATTAAATTTATAAGTGTTATAAGAACTATTATCCGATCTTATTCTTTGCGGAGTGATTTTTTCATGAGAATATTTTCCATAATTTAATGTTCCATCCATTTGAAGCTTCATGCCTTTTCTTAAACGATTTCTAATTACAGATGAAACTATAGGCATTTCTTCATTGCTCGCTGCTTCTTTTTGTATAATGGACGCTATAATGATATACTCATGCCATTTTTTTTCATTATATTCTCTAAAGATTTTATAAGAAAGTTTTTTAAATTCATTTGTAGAATAAGCTAAAAGATATTTCACCAAAAGCTCTTCTGTAATACCTTTTGGAATTTTATAAGTTTCAGGAAAAAGCATACCTTCTTTAAAAGGACTTTGTTTGTAAAATTCCTGCATTAAAGTCTTGGCATTTAAATTTAATTTTGGTGCTAATTCTTCAAAGAAAATTTCAGTTGTTTCTCCAGGAATTAAAGTAATAGTTTCAAGTGCTGCCTTAGCGACGGTAAGCTTATGTAAAAATTCAGCTCTATTTAGTTCTTTTGTACCTATATTTATCCAGCCAGATTGCGGATGGCCCAAAAAATATAAAGTATATTTATCAATACTGCTCATTTTATAGTTATTTTTATCTAATTGCGTTATAATCTTGCTAACAGAACCTTGTGGTATAAAAACTACAGAGTTTGTTTTTATAGGTAAAAGTAGATAATAAAAAATGGATAAAAGAAAAATTAAAATCAAATCACAACATATTAAAAAAATTCTTAAATTTTTAGCATTACCTATGATACTTTTCATTGCTTTGTTTATTTACCTCAAAAATGGAATTTATATAGAAAAATTAGAATTTTCTTCTATTAATTTGGAGAAATTATATATTAAATTAGATAAAAAACTCATTTTAAATGCTAAAAAAGTTATAGTAAATTCTCAAAGTCAAAGTACTCAAAATGAAACTAGCGCAAGTAAAGCTGTGCAGCTTATCAAAGATGTAAAATATATTTATTGGTTTTTTCAAGAAATCAATATAGATGAAATTTTTGTTAATAACTATCCTGTGGAATTAATTTATAAAAATAATCTATTTTTTGTAAATAGTAAAAATCTTTTAGTAAAAGTAAATTTAAAAATTAATGATAAAAATATACAAGCTAATATTGATAATTTTATTTTAAAAGATCATAATCTTAGCGTAATTGGTTCCTTACTTATTAATCCTAAGACAAAATTTTATACTTTTAAAGGTAAAATTGATAGTGATTTTTTAAAAAGTGATGTTAAATTTTCACTCAAAAGAGAAGAGATTGCTTATGAATTAGAAAATATAAGCTCAAATAATATTTCGCAAATTTTTGATATTTTAGTAGAAAATGGGGTGCATTTGCCTTCTAATCTTGCTCTTTGGGTGGGTGGTAAGGTAAAGGCTGATTTTTATTTTATAGAAAAATTAACCGGTTTTGCAGACTTTGGAAAACATAGATATTATTTAAATGATATCAATGCCAAAGGTTATGTAAATAATTTAAAAGTAGTTTTAGATAAAGGCATAGATCCTATTGTAAGTCCTTTTGTAAGGCTTGAATTTGCCAAACAAAGACTTGATTTTATTTATGATGAATTACGTTTTAATAATTATGATTTAACTCAAAGTCAAATTTATATAGATAATATGCTAAATGAAAAAGCAGGAATTTATATACGTATTAAAAGCAATAATACTAGAGCTGATTATAGGATTAATAAAATTTTGCTTTTATATGATATAAAATTACCATTTTTACAAAATAATGGTATTGCAAAGACTGATTTAACATTGAAAATTCCTTTTGATCATCCTGAGAAAATTACTTATAATGGTAGTTTTAATATTATTAATTCAAATATAAATATAAGTGATTTTAAGATAGCTCAAGCAAATCTTACTTTAAAAAAAGATAAGCTAGATATACAAAATGCAAGCGTGCAAAGTAGTATGATTAACGGTGATTTTAATGCAAGTGTTGATTTAAAGCAAAAAAAAGGTGATTTTAAAACCTTTATAACAAACTTAGAATTACCACAAGAGAGCTTAAAAATGGAAAATAAATTTCTTGATTTAAGCCTTGATTTTGACAAAAATATTAGTTTATATAATAAAGAATTTACTACAAC
>NZ_JAKMRZ010000027.1:0-13859 GCF_025772385.1 Campylobacter sp. FU_520
ATGATATCTTAGAGGATGCTAAGAAGAAGAAGTTTTAAGGATTGAATGAGAAATAAATCCAAGTATTTAAATTTGTTTATACTTGGATTTAAATGCTATAATTTTGCTTTAAATTTTTAAAGGTTTTTTATGGCTGCTGATGATCAAGAAAAAACAGAAGAACCCACGTCCAAGAAAATAGAAGATGCACGGCAAGAGGGTAATGTCCCAAAAAGCCAAGATGCATCTGCTGTGGCTGTGCTTGTTATAGCTGTGGTTGTTGTGTTGTTTATGATGCCTTTTATAGGTGAGAGAATTAGTGGTTTATATAGGTTTTATCAAAGTTTTATAGGTATAGAACTTGATTTAAAAATCTTGCAAAAAATTATTATAAAAACCATGATAGAAATGTTTATTATGGTTTTACCTATTACTCTAACAATTATGGTTGCAGGTGTGCTTGGAAATTTAATGCAATTTGGTTTTATTTTTACCACTAAGCCCATTACTCCAAATTTTAACAAAATTAACCCTATTAATGGACTTAAAAATCTTTTTTCTTTAAAAAAGATTATTGAAGCTTTGAAAATTATTCTTAAAGTTGGAGTGGTTTTTGGTATTGCTTTTATTTTTTTATTACAATTTATGAAAGAGCTTCCTAGGGTAGAACTTTATACGATTTATCCACAACTTTTATGGCTTAGGGATAAAGCTATTATACTTGCAGCTATTGTTATCATAGCTTTTTTGATTATAGGGCTTTTAGATGTACTTTTGGTAAGGTATCAATACTTTAAAAACTTACGCATGAGTAAGCAAGAGGTTAAAGATGAATTTAAACAAAGCGAGGGAGATCCTTTGGTAAAAGGAAGAATTCGTCGTTTGCAAATGGAAGCAGCAAGGCGTAGAATGGTGCAAGATGTTGCTAGTGCTGATGTTGTGATTACTAACCCTACCCACTATGCGGTTGCTTTGCGTTATGATAGCTCTAAAGAAGCTGCACCAAAAGTTTTAGCTAAAGGGGTGGACTTTTTAGCTTTGCGTATAAAAGATATGGCTTATGAGTATAATGTGATGATTTATGAAAATCCTCCTTTAGCAAGAGAACTTTATAAAGCATGTGAAGTTAATGATCTTATCCCACCAGAGCTTTTTAAAGCAGTGGCAGAGGTTTTAAGCTTTGTCTATACTTCTAATAGGCAAAAATTTGCCGATAGATTAAAATAAATTTAGCTTTTTAATCAAACTTATAATAGTCATAGTTATAGAAAGAGTGTAGATGCCTAAAAGTGCTATGCGGTGGGATTTGAGGTTGATTTTTTCCATGATTTTAATTCCAAGATAAACCCCTAGCATAGAGCTAAGTCCTACTAAGCTTCCATTTTGTAAGACTTCTTTATCAATGATGTCATTATATATAAAAGAACTAATCCCTGAAATGGAAGCAAAAATCACAAAAAATAAGCTAAGTGGCACTATTTTTTTGGTATCATAGCCTAAAAAATAAGCCAAAATAGGAGTGATTAAAAGCCCACCACCAATCCCTAAAGATATAGCAAAAATTCCTGTAAATGCACCACAAATTAGCAAAATAGAATTTTTTAAGATATTAGAGTGGTTGATGTTTCCAATGGTGCTTTTTTGATTAAAAGCAAATTTTAAAAAGAATACAATACTCACACATAAAAAAATACTTGTTAAAGTTATATCTGAAAAATATGAGAGCAAAAGTCCACTAAACATCGCACCTAAAAAGCCTCCAAATCCTATGATAAGACCATCTTTTAAGATTAAATTTTTCTTTTTATAGTTTAAATAAGAACCAAAAATAGAAGCAAAAATCATTTGTACAACAGAAATTGCAACAGCATGGTGAGAGCTAAGCCCTAAAGTAAGCATGAAAGGAACGATAATCATACCACCACCTATGCCAAAAACCCCTGAAGCCATACCTGAAAAAATTCCTATAATCATATAAGGAAGTAAAGTTAAATCTATAATTTATAAACCTTTAAATAAAAATATTGTAACAAAATAAAATTTATTTAGCTTTAGAAAATATAATCATAGTCGATTTATGATGATTATAAAGATTTTTTGGAGTTAATATGAAATTTTGTAAAAAATGCGTTATGCCAGATACTAAGCCTGATTTGCATTTTAATGATGAGGGAATTTGTGATGCGTGTTGCTCGCAAGAAGCTAAAAATCATGAGATAAATTGGCAAGAGCGTGAAAAAGAATTTCTAGAACTCGTTAAAAAATATAAAAAACATCCTGTGTATGATTGTGTGATAGGGGTAAGTGGTGGTAAGGATTCTACTTTTCAAGTTTTAAAATGTCTTGAACTTGGACTTAATCCTTTGTGTGTTTGTTTTGAACCAAGCATCCCTACTAAAATAGGTAAAAAGAATTTAAAAAATTTAAACAATCTTGGTGTTGATTTGATCCATATCAAAAGAAATCCTTTGGTGTATAAAAAATTAGCCCGCGAAGCTTTTATAAGAACGGGCGATAATGAATGGCAAAACCATTTGGGAATTTTCACTTGTGTTCCAAAGGTAGCTGTTGCTTTTGGCATTCCTTTGATCATTTGGGGGGAAAGTCCGCAGATTGAGTATGGTGGGCCAGCTAGTTCTAAAGAAAAAAATACTTTAGGCAGAGAGTGGCTTGAAGAATTTGGTGGGCTTTTGGGTAATAGAATTTCTGATATGATCGGTGTTGATGGTATTAGAGAAAAGGATTTATATTTTTATACTTATCCAAGTGATGAAGAGCTTCAAAGAGTAGGAGTTACAGGGTTATTTTTGGGATATTATTTTAAATGGGATTATAAGTATAATTTAAAAATATCTAAAGAAAATGGCTTTAAAACTAGTACAAAACCAGTTGAAACTACTTATGAGAATTTTGAAAATTTAGATTGTTATTCAAATCATGTGCATGATTATTTAAAATACTGCAAATATGGTTTTGGAAGAGCTACGGATAATGCGTGCTTGGATATAAGACTTGGCTATATTAGCCGTGAAGAGGGCGTGAGACTTGTAAATAAATATGATGGAAAGCTACCTAAAAAGGCTATTAAGAAGTATTTGGAATTTAGTGGTTTTAGTGAAAAAGAATTTGAAAAAATTGTAGATTCTTATACTAATAAAAAGATATTTAAACGCGATGAAAATGGTAAATTTTTAAGAGATAGTGATGGATCATTGATAAAAAAAGATGAGTTTGTTTTGAAATGATTTGTATTGTTGATTATCATCTTGGAAATTTTAAATCTGTTTTGAAAGCTTTTGAAAAACTTAATCAAGAAGTGATTATAAGTTCTAAAAAAGAAGATATAAAAAATGCCTCTAAATTAGTTTTACCAGGCGTTGGAACTTTTAAACAAGGTATGGAAAATTTAAAAAAACTTGCACTAGATGAGCTTTTAAAAGAATGTGTTTTAAAAGATAAAAAGCCTATTTTGGGGATTTGTCTTGGTATGCAACTTTTTGCTAGTAAGGGGTATGAGGGCGGAGAGTGTGAAGGGCTTGATTTTATAAAAGCAAAGGTTTTGAAATTTGATTTAAGTAAAGAAAAATTATTGCATAGTGGTTGGGATGATTTACAATTTAGTGATAAAAAAAGCAAACTTTTTGATGGAATTTTAGAAAAAAGTGATTTTTATTTTGTGCATTCTTATTATGTAGAGTGTTTAGAGAGAGTGGAGACTTCTTTTTGTGAGTATGAAAAACCTTTTTGTGCAAGTTTTGAAAAAGATAATATTTTTGCTGTGCAATTTCACCCTGAAAAAAGCCAAAATGTAGGTTTGAAACTTTTGGAAAATTTTGCAAATTTAAAGGCCTAATATGCTTAAAACAAGAATTATACCTTGCGTGTTATTAAAAGATCATCAGCTTGTAAAAAGTATCAATTTTTCTTCTTTTAGAACTATAGGGCATGTAATAAGCACAGCTAGGATATATAATGCTAGAAATGTTGATGAGCTTATAGTTTTGGATATCAATAAAAATGGCGTTATAGATTTTGAAAGCTTAGAAGATATAGCTAATGAATGCTTTATGCCTTTAACTATTGGAGGTGGGATTAGAACTTTAGAAGATATTAGAAAAGTGTTAGATATAGGTGCAGATAAAATCAGCATTAATTCTATGGCTTTGCAAGATCCAGATTTTATTAAAAAGGCAGCAAATACTTTTGGAAGTTCTTGTGTAGTATGCTCGGTTGATGTAAAAAAAGATAAAAATAAATTTAAAGTTTTTAATAATGAAATTTTAGATATTGATCCACTAGAACTTGCATTAAAATACGAATCTTTGGGAGCAGGGGAGATACTTTTAACAAGTGTTGATAAAGAAGGAGGTTCTTTAGGGTATGATTGGGAATTACTAGAGTATTTCAAAGGTAAATTAAAAATTCCACTTATTATCAATGGGGGGCTTTCTAAGCCTCAAGATGGGGTAAAAGCTATACAACATGGTGCGAATGCATTAGCAGGTGCTTTTATATTTCATTTTAGTCAATATACTCCAAATGATATTAAAAATCATTTACTAGAAAATGGTATTGCAGTCAGACTTTGTTAGTTGCATTTTTAAGATAGTTTCATTTTGGAATTTAAATTTATCAATTGTGTTAAATTTAAATATTTTATGCAAATTAACAACAAATGTATTATCGCAAAATACTTGTAATTGAAGAAATTGACGATTTTTTATTTTGAAAACATAATATATACCAATATGCTCCAAAATTCTACCTAACCCTGAAATTTTAGAAAAAGGATTTGCATAAAAACCAAATTCAATAGTATTATCAGAAATGATTTCAAAATTAATACTTCCAAGAATTTGTTTATTATAAATTACACAATAATAGTTTTTAAGAGTATTTTGTTTTAATTTTTTTATAAATTTTTTATGTTCGTATTTAGTAATATAATGTTTTTGATATAAATATTTTTTGATTTCAGGGTGATTTCTGTATAGTCTAATTTTTTCTTTTTCTTTGTGGTTTAGATTGATAAAATTTTTCAAAATAATATTTTCATTATGAATAAAGTTGAAAATAATATTTTTCTTGTTTATTTCATAGCTGATTAATTCATTAAGCCAATTAAAATTAATAGAAGATAATTTTTCAATAATAGGTTTTTGTATATATTTCAAATAAAGCATTTTTTTATGTTTTGTTGTTTCTATAGGTGAATGTTTTAAATACAAATTTAAAGCTTTTGTGTTTTTTTTAAAAACACAAGCGTTTAAAGTTTGAACTTTTAAAACATTGAAAGCATAGTTTTTAACTTCTTGCATTAAAAGTTCACCTACACCTTTTTTTATACCATAAAGCCCAAACTCACATGAATGGTTGGTTATATTAATAAAATCGATTACACCTATGGTTTGTTTGCCATCATAAACTAAAAAATATTTTTTAGTTGTATCTGTTTTTAGGCTAGATAAAAAACTTAAGTGCTCTTTTAAAGTTATATTTTGTGTTTTCATAAATTTAGCAATGCTTTCATCGTTACGCCATTTTAAAACAAGCTCGATTTCTTCTTGAGTTAAATGAATAAAATCTTTTAAAACTATCATATAAAACTCTCCACCTCATAACCTTTTTTAGCAAGCCAAACTGCAATTTTTTCTTGATTTTTAGCATAAGCTATGGCTTTAAAATTGGCTTTTAAAATCAAAGCTTCGTTGACTAATGAGCTTGCGCTAATGATGAGTTTTTTGCTTTCATTCATTAATCTTGCAAGATTAGGATAATCTATTAGAATTTGCATATTAGAGTTTTTTTGGCTTAATTTTTGAAGCAAGTTTAGATGAGAATTTGCTTTTGTGGTAGCTATGATGATAGTTTTGTTTTTATTTAGTTTATTTGCTATATCAAAGGAAATATTTTTTGGATCACTTCCCCCTATACAGATAAAATAATCATAAATTTTCTCTCTTTTTATCTTGCTTTCTTGGTAAAACTCATCGCGTATTAGAGCATAGGAAAAGCCACATCTTAATTCACAATACTTTGGTACTAAATTTTCATAATCACTTTCTTTAGCATAAGCATTGACATTAAGTAAAATATCACAAAAGTGTTCTTTTATCTCATCATCAAAACTTAGAATTTTAATTCCTGTTTCTAATTTAATAAGTTTTTCATCATCTGCAGTGATCTCATAATGATCAATGACCAAAAGATCAAATTTTTCTTTTTTGATGAGATTGATGAGTTCATATATGCTAGCACTTGTTAACTCATACACAGGATAAGGAATTTCATCTATTAAACAGCCTTTTAGTGGTAAACAAGCAAAAGATACATCTTGGTATTGTTTAGCTAGCAAAAGATCTCTTTTAATGTGTCCATGTCCTATAGTGCTAGAGCTATCGCTTCTAAAAAGAACTTTCATTTGATTTTATGTCCATATCCTCTTTGTATAATGGTTTCTTGCAGAGGAATTATACCTCTATTCAAGGCTTGTTCGTGAGCTTTGATATGAGCAATAATTAACTCAAGCCAATCAATATGTTCTTTTATCCATAAAAGCGATTTATTATATACATCATCTTCATTGATAGGGTTTAAAACATAAATTTTAGCAAGATTAAATTCAAATTGAGCAAGTAGTGGAGTTAAAGTTTCGTGTAATTCTTCCATACCTTTTAAATTTTCTATATATGTTTTAATTTCATCAATACTTTTAATCATATTTTTTATGTTTTCATCGGAGTAAATGTTTTGATAAGACCATTTTAAATCAGTTAAATAAGCTTCGATAGTATTGTTTAGAGTGTGGCAATGTGTAATGCTTTTTTTGATTTTAGTGTAAGCTTTAAGCATTAATTCATTTTGTTTGTTTGAAGTTGGATTTTCTAGTGAAATAAAAGGTTTTTTTAAATCTTTTGTCAAGAATTTTTCACATATTTTTTTAAAAGGTTCTTCTATGGCCCCTTTAATTCTAGCCCCACCTTCAGTGCAGTTGTATACATTTGTTCCATAGTGGTTGAAATATACAATATCGCTTTCAAAATTTTGTCGGAATAAATTCCATACAAAAGAACTTTGAACTTTTCCATTACCCCCGTAAGCTTCACATTCATATTTTCCATAGTCTTTTTTATAAATTTTGCCATTTTTGTAATTATCAGTTAAATAAGTATAGCCATTAGAATGAGAAATTCCATCATCACTATAGGCTAAATCTTGGCCAATTAAAATGATATTTTTGTGACCTAGATTAAAAGCTAGGTTAGAAGCCATATTTGCAACACTGCATCCAGTTATAAGATATCCATAGGCATGTAATTGCATAAAATATATAAATTTTGCATCAGTAGGTGAAATGAGAATATAATTTCTATTGTTATTTTCTAGATATTTTATTGTGTTAGGATGTGCATATGATTTTATGATAAAAGTTATATTTTTATCAAAATTTCCAAAATTATTATTAAAAAATTCACTAGTTAAAGCTACTCTTTCTGAGGTTAAAACATAATCAGGTTTAATATTGTGTTTGGCTAAGATAGGATAAGCACTATCAGCACAAAATATAGTTGCTTTATCAGCATATTGTTTTAACAAAGGAAGTTGTTTGGATAAACTAGGTCCTGTAGAAACAATGATAGCAGTATCACTTAGATTTTTTCTTTTTTGTAAAAGTTCTTGATAGCTTGGATGTGTTAGCATTTTAGGAAGATTGTATGTGAATTGCTCTACCCCTTGAAGAGCATCAAGAGGTAGATTTCCATATTTTAATACAGCTTTTTTTAAGTATTCTAGCATATTGTTATTGACTTTTAATATATCTTCATGATATCTTTCGTAATAATCAGAATGCAACTCTAAAAAATATGTTCTTGCAAAATTTAACATAGGTTGTTGTTTACACATTAATTCATAGTCTATGATTTTTAGACAATTTGTATTGACAATTACCAATCTTGCTTCTTGTAATTCTTTACTAAAATCCAACACACTAAAAGCACTATGGATAATCTCTAAATCTTTTTCAAAAACAATAATAATCTTATGGTGAGGATTTTGCAAAAGAGCTTTATATAAAATTCCATTTCCAAATCCATAAAAATATAATACAGGATATAGACGATATTTTTCATTATAAATTTTTAACATTGTGTTTAGTTCTTCTAAAGGATTTTTATAAACTAAAGTATTATCTTCGGTATTTAAAAAATTTATATCTAAACTATCGCTGCCTTGTATTATTTTGTATTTTGAATGCGTTATAGAAGAAAGTATTTGTCCTAGTTTAGTTTTTATATGTTCTAAATTTTTCTTTAACATAAGGTTCCTTATCTTTATATTTTAAAATTATGAATAAGTATTATACTTTAAGTAAAAAAAGAAATAGCTTATGAGTATAAAATTGTTTTATTATTCATACTGTATACACTGATTTATTTATGTTATAATATGCTTAAATAAATATAAAATTATGTATTTTGAAGGATAAAAAATGAATTTAGATGAAAAATTAAAAAAACGACAAAGACTTGAAATATCTTATTATCCTACAGAGTATATTATAAGAGTTTTATTATTGCAAAAATACATTTTAATACCTATTTCAAAAACATCAATAACACCTAATCATATAACTATTTCTTCTTTAGTTTTAATTGTTATATCTTTTTTAGCTATTTATAATCATTTTGCTCTTTTGGCTGGTTTTCTTTATATATGTTACTCTATTTTTGATCATTTAGATGGAATGTTGGCAAGATATAAAGACTTGCGTTCTCAGTTTGGAAGTTATTTGGACAAAGTTGTAGATCATATCGGTTTCAATGGAGTTTTTATTATGGCATATATTACATCTTATATTAGTTTATTTGAATGTTGTTTAGCGATCATTTGTATGAATTTACATAGAACGATTTGCCCTCATTATATTTTAAAAAATTTAAGAAAGATAAAAAATATAAAGCGTTTTGGGGTTAAAAAATACTTTTTAGATAGAGGTTTTATATTGGGTGTTGATGCGAGCTTGATAGTTATATTGATAAGCATAGGATTAATTTTTAATATTCTTTTTTTTATATGCTATTTTCTCAGTTTTTTGTTTTTGCTTGATTTGACTTATAGACTTTTTGAGTTGAGGTGTAACTTAAGACATGATAACAGATAAAAAATATTGGACAAATTTTTATAAACTATATCAAGATCCGTTTGTCGCTTCGTTATTTGCAAAATTTTGTTGCAGACATTATGTAAAAAAAGATGATTTGTTATTGGAACTTGGATGTGGAAATGGAAGAGATGCTATTTTTTTTTCAAAAAATTTAATAAAAGTTGATGCCATTGATCTGTGTGAAAATGAAATATGCTATTTAAATCAAACATATAAGAGTGATAAGTTGAGATTTATATGTATGGATTTTTCAGAGATTGATTTTATTAATAAATATAATATTGTTTATTCAAGATTTACTCTACATAGTATAAATGAAGAGCAAGAAAATAGATTATTTCCAGCTGTTTATCGGGCTTTAAAAAATCATGGAGATTGTGGTATTCCATTGGAGAATGGAGGATATTTTTGTATTGAAGCTAGGGGAATGAAAAATTCATTATATGGTCTTGGCAAGCAAGTAGATAAAGATTGCTTTGTATATAATGATCATTTTAGAAGATTTATAGATATAGATATGACATGTGAAAAATTGCAAAATATTGGATTTAATATTGTATTAGCAAAAGAAGATACCAATTTTGCACCATTCAATAAAGAAAATGATTATTTTGTAAGGATAGTTGTAAAAAAATGAAATTTATTATATGTTTTTGGTTAAGTATAGCATTTTAGCAAATTCTAAGTCTTCAAAGGTATCAATATCACAAATTTTATTCCTTGGAAGTAAAAAGGCTTTAGAATGAGGTTTAAATATAAAATCTTCTTCTAGCCATGCTTCTTTTTTACCAAAGTAAAATGCACCACCATCATGATAAGCTTTAAGAAAATCTTGTGAGCGTTTATCATGATTTGTTTCATCAAACATATAGACTTTATTTTGTTTATCAAGATAAAAACCTCTTTGTATAGGGTATTCAAACTCACAAGCTGAAAATAAAAATTTACATTCTTCTTGTTTAAATTGCTTAAAAGCTTTTTGCAAGATAAACTCATCTATAAGCGGAGCAGTTGCGTATAAACAACACACATTTTCATAGATTTTGCCTTGCTTTTCTAAGGTTGCAATAGCATCTTGTATTACA
The DNA here is from genome assembly GCF_025772385.1 of Campylobacter sp. FU_520. Lineage (NCBI taxonomy): Bacteria > Pseudomonadati > Campylobacterota > Epsilonproteobacteria > Campylobacterales > Campylobacteraceae > Campylobacter > Campylobacter sp. FU_520. The sequence goes on from NZ_JAKMRZ010000027.1 coordinate 10,231, forward strand.
GCAGTTGAACTTGCATAATCATCACTTAATTCTTTTTTGCGTACAAAAGGAGCTTGGGCACCATATTTTAAAGCTATTTTGATAATTTCTTCATCATCGCTTGATATGATTACATCATCAAAAATACCTGAATTTAAAGCACTTTCTATGCTATAAGCAATTAAAGGTTTTCCTAAAAAATCAATGATATTTTTTCTAGGAATACGTTTGGAACCACCGCGTGCAGGAATAACGCAAAGACTTTTCCCATATTGTAAATTATTCAATTAAGCACCTTGAGTTTATTAATATTAATTATATTATATCAAACAATTGTATTTTTATACAGTTGATTTAAACTGATAAATAGAAGTTTTATGTTATATTTTAATAAAATTGTACTATAAAGTTACACAAGGATGATTTATGAGAAATAGTGTTGAAAAAATTATATTTCAAGCATTAGATAATTTATCAGATGAAATTTTGGAATTAAAAACAGTAAATTCTAAATCGCAATTATTTTTAGACTCTCTAGCCTTAGTTAGCTTGGTTGCTGATTTAGAGGAACTTCTAAGTGAGGAATTTAATAAAGAAATCATTTTAGCAGATGAAAAAATGATGAGTGCTAGAAATTCTCCATTTAAAGATGTTGAAAGCCTGACTGATTATATAGTTAAAAAACTTCAAGAGTAAGAATAATGCAAAAAATCATCATTATTACAGGAACTAGAAAAGGCATAGGCAAAGAGCTGAGTGAATATTATTTAGCAAAAAATCATATAGTCTGTGGTTGCTCAAGAGGTAAAGCAAATATAGATCATAAAAATTATAGACATTTTGAATTAGATGTCTGTGATGAAAAAGCTGTAGTTTCTATGGTAAGAAGTGTAAAAAAAGAATTTGGAAAAATTGATATTTTAATTAATAATGCTGGTATAGCAGCTATGAATCATATATTAACAACTCCATTTAAAAGTTTAGATAATATTTTTAAAACTAATGTCTATGGTAGTTTTTTGTTTATAAGAGAAGTTTCAAAGATTATGAGTCAAACTTATAAAAAAGAACAAGTTGCTATGCCTTATAGGATTGTAAATTTTTCTACTGTTGCGGTTGCTTTAAGACTAGAAGGAGAAGCCATATATGCTGCATCAAAAGCAGCTATTTGTAATTTAACTCAAGTTTGCGCTAAAGAATTAAGTTCTTTTGGTATTACTTGTAATGCCATAGGACCTACTCCAGTTCCTACTGATTTAATTAAAAATGTCCCGAAAGATAAAATACAAGATTTGCTTAATAAACAAGCTATAAAAAGATTTGGTAATTTTCAAGATGTTGTTAATGTGGTTGACTTTTTTATTAATGAAAAAAGTGATTTTATAACGGGTCAAATTATATATTTAGGCGGAGTAAATGGATAAGTTTAAAAATGTCTTTTTAAATAAAGTTTTTAGTGAAAATCAAGAGCAACATGCTTTAATCTATGAAGAACAAAAATATACTTACAATGATTTATGTAATAATGTGATTAATAAAATCAGCTTATTAGCAGATCTTAAAAATATAGACATTGTAGGTATTGTAGGTGATTATGATTTTGAAAGTATAAGTTTATTTTTAGCATGTATTGAGCTTAATAAAATAATTATTCCATTTATTAATGAAAGTGAGATTGATAACAAACTTATCGAAGTTAATTGCGATATTTTATTTAAAAATAATCAATATAAGCTACAGGAAAAACATTATAACAATCATGATTTAATCCAAAAACTTATAAATGATAATAAACCTGGTTTGATTTTATTTTCAAGTGGTAGCACAGGCAAACCTAAAGCTATGGTACATGATCTTGATAAGATTTTAAATACTTATCTTAATAAAAAACCAAAAAAACTTAATATTTTATTATTTTTAATGTTTGATCATATAGGTGGTTTGAATACTTTGTTTAACTGTCTTAGTATGAATGCTTGCGCAATTGCTATAAAGGAAAGAAAAAATATTGAAGCTCTAGCTCAAACCATAGAAAAATATCAAATTTCGCTCTTGCCTGCTTCACCTTCTTTACTTAGTTTAATGTTGGTAGCAAATGTAGTTGAAAAATATAATTTAAACTCTTTAAAGGTTATTAGTTATGGCACAGAAAGAATGTCAGAAACTTTACTTGCAAAATTAAAACAAAGTTTTCCAAAAGTTAAATTTCATCAAACCTTTGGCACAAGTGAAGTAGGTATTGCTCAAACAAAAAGTTTTGGAAACTATTTTAAATTAGAAAACATAGCATATAAAATTATCAATAATGAGTTATTTTTAAAAAGCAATATGCAAAGTTTGGGTTATTTAAATGCCGATAACTCTGTTTTTACAGATGATGGATACTTTGCTACTGGGGATTTGGTTGAAGTGATCAATGAAAATGGTGAAGAATATATTAAAATTATCGGAAGAAATAAAGAAGTTATTAATGTTGGTGGAGAAAAAGTATTACCCCAAGAAGTAGAAGGTATATTAATGCAAATACCATTTATACAAGATTGTTTAGTCTATGGACAAAATAACCCTCTAACAGGCCAAAGTGTTTGTGTAAAGATTGTGTTAGAACAAAATGAAAATTTTAGCACATTAGAAGCTAAAAAAAAGATAAGAATGTTTTGTAAAGATAAACTAGCTAATTATAAAATACCAACTAAAGTGGAAATCGTTCAAAGATTAGAAATTAGTGAGAGGTTTAAGAGGATTAGGAATTGATTTTGGCTTTAGCTAGATAAAATTGAATAGTTTTTTTAATTATTTTTTATGCTTAATTGTGGTATACCATATTTAAAAATTAAAATTTTATACCAAGGTTATAAATGTTAAAAAATCAAACCTATTTTATAGACTCTTGTGATGATGTAGAATTAAATATAAAAAGAGAAAATAAATTAGAATTTCAGCTCATATATGATGATACAAGAGAAATTGAAGCTATAATGTGTATTGTCCAAGGGCTTGGGGCTGATATAAGAGAGCCTGTTTTAAAGTTTAATATGGAGTATTTTGCATCAAAGTACAATGTGGCAGTTTTGAGTTTAAATTATCATGGTATAGGTAACCGTCCCCAAACTGGCGCTAAGTGGTATTTAGATGATATTGATAAACTTATTTTTGATGCAAGTTTAAAAGCTCTTAATATAGAAATTCCTTATGATATATCAAAGCTTAACACTTTTGAAGAATTTCACCCTGCTATGGATTATCTTAATAAGGTAATTCAAAAAAAGAAAGATAATTGGGATCTTAATAGAGATTACTACTTAGATTTAAGTGCGAGTTTGCAACTTACAAACAATGAATATCAAAATTATGGTATTATGCAAACAATTGATATGATAAATACTCTGCTTTATACAAAAAAAAAGATTTTTAAAAACAATAATTTAAAAACTATTGTGGTAGGAGTTTCACATGGTGCATACATGGGTGTATTATCTGCAAAAATAGCTCCATGGGCTATAGATGCAATCATTGATAACTCTTCTCATGTGACGCTTGATGGAGATGCTTGGAGATATATAGGTTTTGGTAAAGAAGTTGATTATACTGAGTATTATTGTTTTGGAACCTTTCACTATTTTAACAATATTAGACTTTGTGCTTCTGAA
>NZ_JAKMRZ010000028.1:0-12951 GCF_025772385.1 Campylobacter sp. FU_520
AGAGAGAAATATTTTGATTTTAGAAAAAAGTCAAGAAAAGCCTATTATGAAAAATAAAAGACAAAAAATTAAAAAAGAATTACGCTCTTATAGTATTCAAGATAAGGTTATTTTTAAAAACCAAGGATTGAGATTTTTCTTTTATTTTATATATCCTAACTTAAACTTAATTACGATGAAAAAATACAATGAATTAATAGAAATAATCCAAGAAAATTTAGAAAAATATCAAAGCTTTACTTTTGAGCTTTTGTGTAAAGAATTTTTAGCCAAAAAGCTTAAAGTGGGTCAAGTATATAGTTTTTGGAATTATTACCATGAAATAGATTTGTATTATCATGAAAATAATTTTTGTGTTTTAGGTGAGGTTAAATTTAAAGAAAGAAAAATATGTAAAAATATTTTAAATACTTTAAAAAATAAGGCAAAGCAGTTGCAAATCCAACCTAATTTATATGTGCTTTTCTCAAAACAAGGTTTCAGCAAAGAGCTTGTATTAAATAAAGAGCGTAATTTGCTTTTATATACTTTAGATGATTTTGATTTTTTGATTAAGGATTGATATGGATGAAAATATTTTAAAAAGTTTAGATTCTAGTGAAAAAGAAAACTTACAGCAAGGTTTAAAAGCATTAATAGAACAAACCTATGTTATAGAAAATGAATATAAGCAACTTAATGAAAACTACACAGCATTAAGACAAATGGTAAGTGAAATTATAGAAGTTTTACCTATGGCTTTGTGGATTTTAGACGCAAATAAAAATATTATTTTGCAAAATAATTTAGCTACACAAAAGCCAAAGCTTTTAGAATGTATTGATCTTGATAAAACACATTATGAGCTTGAGTTTGATCATAAATTTTATCTAATCAAAATCACCTCTCATATTGATAAACTTATAGTAAATGCAACAGATATTAGCGATGAAAAAAGAAATGAAAGATTAGCCAGTATGGGAACAGTTGCTGCACACCTAGCACATGAAATACGTAATCCTATCGGTTCTATTTCTTTATTAAGCTCTACTTTGTTTGAAAGAAGTGAGTTAAAAAATAAGCATATAGTTTTAGAAATTCAAAAAGCAATTTCAAGAGTAGAGCGTATTGTAAATTCTACTTTGCTTTTTACAAAAGGGGTGCATGTTAATTTAAATGAGTTTAATTTGAAAGAATTACAAGATGAATGCGAACAAGCTATTGGAGCTTATAATTATCTAGCTAATATTGATTTTAAATTTAATTTTTTGGATTTAAAAATCAATGCAGATAAGTCTTTGCTTGCTTTGGTTTTGCAAAATTTGCTTTATAATGCCATAGATGCTATTGAAGAAAGTGAAAATGATGATGGTTGTATAAAAGTTAAATGTGAGCAAAAAGAAGATAGGGTTTTTATCAAAGTTTATGATAATGGAGTGGGCATTAAAGATAAGAAAATGGTTTTTGAAGCTTTTAAAACAACTAAATTAAAAGGTAATGGCTTAGGTCTTTCTTTATCAAAACAAATTATTGATGCGCATAATGGAGTTTTAGGTTTTGATGAAAATCCAAAATGTTTTTTTATAGAGCTTAAAATTTAAGCTCTATAAAATAAATTTTTTCTTAAAATAATAAAAATATTTGTCCTCATAGCTCAGCTGGATAGAGCGCAGAATTCCTAATTCTGAGGCCGCAAGTTCAAACCTTGCTGGGGACACCATTTAAGGAAAAAGATGTTTCATATAGTCTTGGTTGAGCCTCGCATACCACAAAATACAGGAAGTATAGGTAGAATGTGCTTTAATGCAGGATTTACTTTGCATATTATCAATCCACTTTTTAGTATTGATGAAAAGGCGGTTAGAAGAGCAGGGCTTGATTATTGGAAAAAATTAAATCCTTTATTATGGAATAATTTAGAAGATTTTTTAAAAGAATATGAAAAATTTCAAGATAGATTTTTCTTTGCAACAACTAAAACCACTCAAGCTTATTTTGACGTAAATTATCAAAAAGGTGATTTTTTGTTTTTTGGAAGTGAAAGTTTTGGTTTACCTATGGATTTAATGCAAAAAAAATGGAAAAATGCTATTACCATACCGATGAAAGATTGTGGTAGAAGTTTAAATTTAGCTACGAGTGTAGGCATAGTGAGTTATGAGGCTTTGAGGCAAAATTTTGCCTCTTTTGAAAAATTTTAATGATTTAAAACTTGATTTAAAAATTCTTTCAATCTTTCATTTTTTGGATTTTCAAATGCTATTTTAGGACATTCATCTACTGCTATAATGCCTTTATCCATAAAGAAAATTCGATTAGCTACATTTCTTGCAAAGCCCATTTCATGCGTAACTACAAGCATGGTTAGACCTTCTTTAGCTACTTCTTTCATGATGTTTAAAACCTCACCTATCATCTCAGGATCTAATGCTGAAGTTGGTTCATCAAATAAAATCACATCAGGATTCATCATTAATGATCTTGCTATAGCAATACGCTGTTTTTGTCCACCTGAAAGCTTGTGAGGAAAATAGCTTTCTTTATCACTTAAGCCAACTTTTTTGAGTAGTTCTCGTGCTTTTTTTACTGCTTCATCTTTGTTCATGATTTTAGTTTGCACTGGTGCTAAGCATAAATTTTCTAAAACATTTTTATTATTAAAAAGATTAAAATGTTGAAACACCATGCTAACTTTTTGACGAATTTTATTGATATCTGTTTTTTTATCAAGTATATTAATGTTATTGATATAAATATTACCACTATCTGGTGTTTCAAGTTTATTTAAACAGCGTAAAAAAGTACTTTTTCCACCCCCGCTAGGCCCTATAATAGCAATAATATCGCCTTTATGCACTTCAACGCTAATATCTTTTAAAACTTCTAAATCTCCGTATTTTTTAATCAAATTTTCTATTTTAATCATGTTTATTTAATCTCACTTCTATAAATCTTGCAATGAGTGTTAAAATTTTAACACTTATATAATACACAAGTCCTGTAAAAATAATAGGTTTAGGATTATAATAAATTGCTTGTAAGCTTTTACTTTGCATAGTAATATCCATAACGCTAATATAACCCACTATTGATGTTTCTTTAAATAAAGAAATAAATTCATTCATTAAAGAAGGTAAGATATTTTTAATTGCTTGTGGGAAGATGATTAGTCTCATAGAAGCAGAATAATTAAGCCCCATTGCTCTTGCTGCTTCCATTTGTCCTTTGTCTACACTTTGAATTCCACTTCTTACGATTTCGGCTACATAAGCAGAACTATTAAGCCCAAGCGCGATAATAGCTACATAAAAATTATCACTCCAAGTAGCAAAAATCACTACTGAAAAAATTAAAAGTTGTAAAAGCAGTGGGGTTCCGCGTATGATATCGATGTATTCATCTATAATAAAATTTAAACTTTGGATTTCTAAAAATCTTAAAAATGCTAGAAAAAAACCAAGCACAATGCCTATTAAAATTCCACCCACTGTTAAACCAAGTGTTGTGAAATAACTATGAACATAAGCTTTGGCTTCTATAGTATAAGCATATTCACCTGTGGCTAAACCATTTTGATCTTTAACTTGTAAAATTTCAATAGGAAATGAAAAATAAGCCCAAAAAACAATAATGGCAAAAAATACAAAAATTTTCATCGTATTTTGTTTCAACTTACGCACCTTGTAAAATTTTAAAAATCTAAGTGTATAAAAATTAAGTTTTCTTTTTACTTAAAGGTGTCTTATATGATTTTATTACTAGTATTTTGAGTTAAATTTTCACATAGCTTTAAAAAATAAAATAAATTTAACCTAAAATTATATTTTTTTATGACAAATTCATTTTTTTATGATAAATTTATGCTCAGAAATTATAAAAAAGGAGATAAATATGGATTTGATATCCCAATTTGTTGCCTTTGTGAATAATCAGTATTATTCTATTTTAGTAATTTTACTTATTGTCACAGGGTTTTATTACAGTTATTTGACCGGTTTTGTGCAATTTCGAATGCTCCCTTATGTGTTTGATATCTTAACAGAAAAGCAAGAAAAGCATGAAAAACACCATATTACTCCTTTTCAAGCTTTGATGATTTCAACAGCTTCAAGAGTTGGTATAGGAAATATCGCAGGTATTGCAGTAGCTGTTGTTTTGGGTGGGCCAGGTGCTTTGTTTTGGATGTGGGCTATGGCGTTTTTTGGTGGTGCCTCAGCTTTTGCAGAAAGCACTCTAGCACAAGTTTATAAAAGCCGTGATGGTAAAAGTTTTAAAGGTGGTCCTGCTTATTATATTAGCAAAGCCTTAAATTTAAAATGGCTTGGAGCTGTTTTTGCGGTGATTTTGATCATTACTTACGCTTATGGATTTAATGGTCTTCAAAGCCAAACTATGACTTCAGCGTTTGAGTTTTATTATAAAGGTATGGTTGATGCTAGTGAAGTAAGCTTTGCTCAAAGTTGGTGGCCTATTGTAATAGGAGCAATTTTAGCTGTTTTTGCTGCTTATATGTTTTTTGGTGATCACACTAAAATAGGTAAAGTAAGTTCGGTTATCGTTCCTATTATGGCGATGATTTATGTGGGTTTATCTATCATAGCGATGTTTATGAATTTTGATAAAATTCCTGAAGTGTTTTCTATGATTTTTAAAAGTGCTTTTGATTTTGAAGCTATTTTTGGTGGATTTGCAGGCTCTGCTTTAGTTATAGGTATAAAAAGAGGATTATTTTCAAACGAAGCGGGTATGGGGTCAGCACCAAATGCAGCAGCTTCTGCTCTTACAACTCACCCTGCAAAACAAGGGGTTATTCAGGCATTTTCTGTATTAATTGATGTGATTATTTGTACAAGTTCAGGATTTTTAGTATTATTTTCACTTGCTTATGCAAATAATATCGGCGTAGATGGTAAGCCTATTTTAACAGCCCTGCCTTTGGTGCAAGAATCCATGAAAGAATATTATGGAAATTTAGGTGTGCATTTTACTACTGTTAGTATAGTTTTATTTGCTATTACTTCTTTGATAGGAAATTATTATTATGCTCAAGCAAATATTAAATACCTCACTCAAAATCCTATTATTATCAATCTTTTTAAAGCAAGCGCTGTGCTTATGATTTTTATTGGTGCAAATATGGATTTAAAATTTGCGTGGGATTTAGCTGATACTACCATGGCGTTTATGGCTACGATTAATATCATTTCTATTTTATTGCTTGGTGGTATAGTGAAAAAGGTATTAAAAGACTTTAGCGAGCAAAAAAGACAAGGTAGAGATCCGGTATTTAGTGCTTCAAAACTTGGTATTAAAAACGCAGAGTGTTGGGACTAATGATAGATTATATTATTATTGCTTTGTTTGTAGCTTTTATGGTTTTTCTTGTGTTTGGCTTTAACCGCCAAATGCAAGAAAAAGCTAAACAAAGAGAAGAAAAACTAAAAACAAAGAAAGATTTTAAAAAAAATAGGTAAAATACACTAAAAATTTTTAAAAAAGAGTGTAAAATGAAATTGTTAATAGAAATAGGCACAGAAGAACTTCCTGCTATTCCTTTATTAAAAGAGCTTCCAAATATTACTAAAAAATGGGAAAAGATTTTACAAGAGTATCATTTAGAATCTGAATTTAAATTTTTCTATACTCCCAGAAGATTAGTTTTTATTCATGAAAATTTTAAAGAAAAACAAGATGATTCTTTTGTGGAATTTATAGGTGCACCTAGGGCGATAGCTTATAAAGATGGAAAGCTTACTCAAGCAGGGCTTAGTTTTTTAGAAAAAAGTGGTTTAAAAGAAGAAGAGCTTGAATTTAAAGAAATTAAAGGCAAAGAAGTCTTGTATTGTCAAAAACAAGTGCAAGGATTACAGAGCAAAGCAGTTTTAGCTCAAATGATTGAAGCTTTCTTAAAAAGCTTGAGCTTTGGTAAAACTATGAGATGGGGCGATGGTAGTTTTGAATTTATTAGAGCTATTCGCTCGCTTTGTTGTGTATTAAATGATGAGTTGATTGAGTTTGAAAGCTATGGTGTTAAAAGTGCAAAAAGTACTTTTGTACATAGAAGTGTTAGTTATGATTTGATAGCTTTTGCGAATATTGATGAGTATTTTAAAACTTTAGAGCAAAATTATATTATTTTAGATCAAGAACAAAGAAAAAAGCTTATCATTGAACGGTTAAAGATGCTTGAAAAAGAAAATGATATTACTATTGCAGAAGATGATGAGCTTTTGGCTGAAGTTGTAGCTATCACAGAGTATCCAAAGGCATTATTAGGGCATTTTGAAAAAGAGTATTTAGAAATCCCAAGTGAGGTAATCATCACTTCCATGAGAGAAAACCAACGCTATTTTGCAGTATTTAAAAACAATACTTTAAGCAATCATTTTATTGTGGTTTCTAATGCGGTTTGCGAGGATTATTCTAAAATCATTAATGGAAATGAAAGGGTTTTAAGAGCAAGATTAAGTGATGCGATGTTTTTTTGGAAAAATGACTTAGCACAGGGCTTAAATAATGATAAAATAAGCCAAATGGTTTATCTTGAAGGACTTGGAACCTTAAAAGATAAAATCATTAGAGAACAAAAAATCGCTGCTAAGCTTTGTGAGATTTTTGCTAATACCCAAAAAGATGAAATCTTAAAAGCCATAGAATACTCAAAAGCTGATCTAAGTACTCAAATGGTGTATGAATTTACTGATCTTCAAGGTATTATGGGATCTTATTATGCTAAGGCTATGGGTATGAGCGATGAGCTTGCTTTGGCTATTAAAGAGCAATACCTTCCAAATGGCGATAATTCAGCTATGCCAAGTAATGAATTTAGCTCTATTGTAGCTTTAGCTTATAAATTTGATACACTTATGGGGCTTTTTTCAATGGGGAAAATCCCAAGTGGCACAAAAGATCCTTATGCTTTAAGAAGAGCAGCAAATGGTGTTTTAAAAATTATCCTAGCTTTAAATAAAAATTTTGATCTTAAGATGTTTTTAGAAGCAATAGCTAGTGAATATAAAAGCTTTGATTTGAAAATTTTATTAGATTTTATCTTAGAGCGTTTATATACTTTTTATGAAGTAAATGCTTCTTTTGTTAAAGCTGTACTTAGCTCTAAAACTTATGATGTTATTTATATTGATTCTTGTATGAAAGCTTTGATTCAAAGCGCAAATAAGGCAGATTTTAGTCAAAATTTTGCTACTTTTAAGCGTTTAGCAAATATTGTAGTATTGAGTGAAGATCAAGTTAATGAAAATTTGTTTAACACTCAAGAGGAAAAAGATTTATATCAAGCTTTTATGCAGTGTAAAACAAAAGAAAACAACACTCAAGGTAAAGTTTTTTTTCCTTTTCCAGCGGCAGCAGCACTTGCGTGTTGTAAAACAAAAGAAAATAATACCCAAGAGCTTTTAGAAAGCCTTTTTGCGCTAAAACCACAAATTGATGCTTTTTTTGATAAAGTAATGATTAATGACAAAGATGAAAATATCAAAAATAATCGCCAAGCTTTGGTGTGTGCAATCTATCGTGAGTTTTTAAAAATAGCTGATATTAAAGAGCTTAGTGTATGAGAAGAATTCTTTTTTTTCTATGTTTTTTGATTTTTACTTTAGAAGCTAGAGAGATTGAGCTTGTAAAAGGTCAAGTAGTTTTTTTAGAATTTGATAAAAATAATTTTTTGCAGGTTAGCTCAAATTCTAAAAAACTTCCTTTTTTTGAGTATAAAAATAAAATCGTTGTTAGCATAGCTATGCCTTATAAAAATCCTAAAGATAGAAAGTTAATAGCTGAATTTAAAGATAATTCCAAAGAAGAAATTAACATAAAATTTAGCGAAGGAAACTATAAAAAAGAATTTTTAAAGGTTAGTGCTTCTAAGGTTAATCCACCTAAAGAAACACTTGATCGCATTAGCAAAGAATATCAAGAAGCTATTAAGGTTTACAATACTTATACTAATACAGCTTTATTTGAAGGCAATTTTACATACCCTTTAGAAAGTAAAATTACAAGTGATTTTGGAAAAGCAAGATTGTTTAATGATACTCTTAAAAGTTATCATAGCGGAACTGATTTTAGAGCAGCAAGTGGAACAAAAATTTATGCGAGCAATGATGGTATTGTAAGGATTGCTTCAAATCGTTACTATGCAGGAAATTCGGTAGTGATTGATCATGGATATGGGATTTATTCTCAGTATTATCATCTATCAAAACTTAATGTAAAAGTAGGGCAAAAGGTAAAAAAAGGCGAGCTTGTAGGTTTGAGTGGAGCTAGTGGTAGGGTTACTGGACCACATTTGCATTTTGGAATTTTAGTCAATGGTGTGCAAGTTGATCCGCTTGATTTTATAGCTAAATTTAATGCTTTATAATGATAGCTTTTAGTGAGTTTTTTCAAAACTGGATTGATAAATATTACTCCCAAGCTGTGAGTGTTGGCAAAAATGGAGATTTTTATACTGTAGTTAGTGTGGGAAATCTTTTTGGAGTGCTCTTAGCTAATCATTTTTTAAAACTTATAGATGATAAAAAATTAACTTTACCGGTTGAAGTTGTAGAAATAGGGGTAAATGAAGGGCATTTAATGCTTGATTTCATACAAGCTTTATACACTCTTAGAGCTGATGTTTTAGAGCAGATTGAATGTTTTGTCATAGAGCCGCATGAAAAGTTAAGATGTGTTCAAAAAAAACTTTTTGATGAATATGATTTGGACGTGAAAATTTATAATTCTTTAGAAGAATGTCATTTTAAAAATGCCTTTTTTTATGCTAATGAATTATTTGATTGTTTTGCGTGTGAGCTTATAAAAGATAAAACAATGGCATATGTTGATGATGATTTAAACATTGTTTTTAAGCCTATGCATGAAGATCTTTTAAAAGAATGTGAAAAATATGCTATCACCAATAGCGAGCTTTGTATCTCTTATAAACCTTTTTTATCCAAACTAAAACAAACTTGTGAAAAACTAACTTTTGCATGTTTTGATTATGCAAAAAAAGAAGAAAAAATTAGCATTAGAATGTATAAAAATCACCAAGTGTATAGTCTTTTTGAAGAGAATTTAAAAGATTTTTTTGCTAAAAGTGATATTACATATAATGTAAATTTTGATCATTTTTTACAAGTTTTAAAAGAAGAGGGCTTTGAAGTGTTAGAGTATAAAAACCAAAATCAAGCCTTAATTGACTTTGGCTTAGAAGAAATTATCGAACATGCTAAAAATACTAACCCCCAAATTTGTAAAAACTTTACCAGCCAAAGTAAAAATTTGATGTTTAACTTTGGCGATAAGTTTAAGTTTTTAGAATTTAAGCTTTAAAATCACTGCTCGTAATATCAAGCCCAAAACCTTTTAAGCCTATAAATTCTTTATCGGTATTTTGACTTAGAAGTTTGATTTTTGAAATTTTTAAATACCTTAAAATTTGCGCTCCTATGCCGTAATTTTTAAATTGTGTGTTTTCTTGTTTTTCATTTTTCATGAAAATAATTACACCACCTTTTTGGCTTAAAAACTCAATTTGTTTTAATAATTCATTAAATTTATTAGAAGTTAGAAGTTCAAAGTCGCTTCCACTAAGATAAAATTTAACATTCTCACATTCTTTCAAAGCGCCAAAGCTAAAAGCTATGTGTTCATTTTCATTGTGATCTTTAAAAGTCATTTTTTTAGCTTTAAAACCTGCTAAAATACTGTCTTCTTCTTTGATTAAAGAAATCAAACTTTCATTTTTTAAACGATACTCGATTAAATCTGAAATAGTAATCATATTAATATCGTGTTTTTTGCAAAACTCAAGCAAATCGCTTCTTCTAGCCATATCTCCATTATCTTTAACAATCTCACATATCACGCACGCTTCTTTTAATCCTGCCAAGCGACATAAATCCACTGTTCCCTCGGTATGGCCTGTTCTTTCTAAAACTCCACCTTTTTTTGCTATCAAAGGATTAATATGACCAGGACGCACAAAATCACTTGCCTTTGCATTATCATCAGCAAAAATTTGTATAGTCATATCCCTTTCATAAGCACTTACTCCTGTTGTTGCATTTTTTGCATCAACGGTTATGGTGAAAGCTGTTTCGTGATTTGATGTATTTTTAGGTACCATTAAAGGTAGTTCAAATTTTTTAGCTAAGTTCTCACTCAATGCCACACACACCACACCTCTTGCGTGAGTAATGGTAAAATTTATTTTTTCTTGTGAGCTAAATTGCGCAGGGAAAATTAAATCCCCTTCATTTTCCCTATCTTCTGCATCTACCATAACTAGCATTTTGCCATCTTGAAGTTCTTTTATAGCTTGTTCTATGCTTATATATCCCATAAAATTATTCCTTGATAATATTTTTAAAAATATTATAGCATTTTTCTTGACATTATGTAAAAAATAATATATAATACCACTTTTAATTTAAAAATTACTTCATTTATTGGGGTATCGCCAAGCGGTAAGGCAACAGGTTTTGGTCCTGTCATTCAGGGGTTCGAATCCCTTTACCCCATCCACTTCATATGATGCCGCGAAGTAGAGCAGTGGTTAGCTCGTCGGGCTCATAACCCGAAGGTCGGGAGTTCAAATCTCCCCTTCGCAACCAATTCCCTATAAAATTTTTCAAAGAATTTAAATTAATTATAGAGTAAATAAAAACTGTTAATCTTACTTTTAATGATTTTCATTAGCCTCTTGAGTATTGTTAATACTCTAATTAAACATATAAGAAATTTGAAATTATGTGCTTTTTGGCTTTAATATAAAACATATAAAAATAATCAAAATAGAATGTAATTTAAAAAAAGTTTTAACCAAAATAAAAATACGAGATTAAATAAAATGGTGGATTTAGCAGGCGTGTAATTTACCAACTAAACTCCTAAATATCCATACTTTAATGAAATATTTTTCATTTGCACATACTTTTGCACATACTTTGTATTTTATTGTAAAAATGTGTAAAAAAGTGATATTGTTTTGCTAAATAGGTGATGTATTAAAATTTTTAGAGTGTGAATTTCAAGGAAAGAATATTGTGAATTTAAATTCTAATAAAGAAAAATACTGCCTGACTAATGAAGAGTAAGTGTTAATATATTCAAGAAACAATTTCAAAAATAGAATATTTGCTATTATATGAATTGCTAAAGTAGATTAATCTTATTTTAAAGATTTAACCCCTAGTATAATTTTAGCTATTTTTTCAAAGCTATAAACATTTTTAAAATCATTACCATTTAAATTTTTTCTTCTACATTATACTATACTAAATATTTTATTTTTATGTCCTGCTTGTACTGTAAAATAAAATATAAATGCTATGCTTTAGATAGTTTTAGAAGTTAGTAAAGATATTGTATGTTTAAAACGATAACTATTTTAAATGTAATAGTTGTGTTTTAAAAAAGCACTAGCCATATCGAAGATGAAGATACTCAAGTTGGTATTAATGATGAAAATAATAATGGTTGGGAAGATGATGGTTCTTGTGGAGGACAAATTTTTATCTTTAATGGAAAAGATAATAGATGTCGCTCTAAAGACAAATTTTTTGGTTTAACTGGTGGTGGTTGCTGTGATAAAGATAAAGTATTTATAGGGCTTGTACCTTGTAAAGAAGATGAAAAAAAGCTAGCAAAACTCAATAAGCAAAATAGATGTGTAGAAGTTGGTGAATATTGCTCTAAAAAAATTAAATTCATAGGTTGTATTCAGCATAAAAAAACACATTGTTGTTTTAATTCAAAATTAGCAAGAATATTTAATGAACAAGGATGCCCACAAATTGGAAGAGGTTGGGGTTCTCCAAAGAGTCCTGATTGTAGAAGATTTACTCCAGAAGAATTTCAAAAGTTAGATTTTAGTGAAATAGATTTAAGTGATTTTATTGCTGATATTGTTGAAAGTATTGATGTAGATAAAATACAAGCTGATTTTATAAAAACACAAGAAAAGATTGAAAGCAATCTTGAGAATTTAATAAGAAAACCTACTAATTAAAAAGAAAATAAAATTATAGAAAGGAGATAGAGTTTAGTTAAAAGTTTGTTTGGTAAGCCAAAGGGATTATCCTAAACCCTGCAAAAGCAGGGGATACTCAATAAGCCTTGACATAGCAAAGTGTTAAGAGTATAATTATAAGGATAATTTTTGTTAGCATTATGCTCACCTCCCTTCTGGGCGGTAAATTAACGCTAAAGGGTTGCGCCCCTTTGGCGTTCACCCTTAATATAATTATATCAAACAAACTCTTTAACTTCTTTAATACAATTGATGAAAAGATTTTATATTTTATTCCTTAGTGCTTTAATTTTTGCACCTTCTTTATTATTTGGTGCTACAAATATAGATGATAATCATATTATCTTTACTTGGGGCTATGGTGAAGTAGCAAATGATATTTTACAAGTTATAAAAGATGTTATATTTTTGCTTCAATTAACTAATAAAAGTAAAGAATCTTTTCATATCAATATCTTAATCAATAGTGATACACTTTATAAAAATCCTTTATTGCAATATAATATAAATAGAACAATTTCTAAAGATGAAAATATCATTTATGCTTTAAAAAATACTTCTAGTATAAATCAAGCTTTTAAAAACTTAAAACAATTACAAGAAGTATTATTAAAAGAAAATATATTTTTAAATTTTATAGACTTAAATAGTAAAGAAAGTCTTTTAAGTTTTTACAATCAAATATTAAGTAATCATCATCTTAAAGATTATTTTTATATAAAAAATAATCAATTTTTTATTAAAGAAGATATAAAAAATAAAATTGTATTTCACAATATCAATTCTTCTTCTATTATAAGTAATTATCTTAGCTTGTTAAATGATTTTAATACTTTAAGCAAGATAGAACTTATAAATATATTAGAAAGTTTAAGTTTATACAATCTTTCAACTTTAATGCAAGATATACAAAAAAGATACTTAAAGCTAGAATATAACTT
>NZ_JAKMRZ010000029.1:0-7942 GCF_025772385.1 Campylobacter sp. FU_520
GTTTTTCATGATATGTTAAATATAAAAACTAAATTTTATTTATACCAAGGTATTTGAAATAATATACTTTAAAAAGGAGTATCAAATGAAAATCACAATGATAATTCTAAGCTTGTTTTCTTTAGTATCTTTAGGTGCATGTGCTTTTAAAGAAAATAAAGCAAGTGAATTAGAAACTCTTGCAAGTAATTATGGTGGAATTTATATCTTTGATAAAAAAATAAGAGAAGAGATATTGGAAAATGAAAGAAAGATAAAAGAATATAATCAATGGATTAATAATATATCTGCTTCTGATGAAGAGTTAAGAGCTAATATTAAAAAGTATGATGTAGAAAAAAAATTTCCTCAAGTCCTTTCTAATGGTTGTAAGTATTATCGTGATGATTATATTAATAGCTATAAAATAGGCGAATCTAATTTTAATTTCGATGATAAACCCGAATTTGCATACTATGAAGATCAATTTAAAGCATATATGGGTGAAGAAAACTATAAAAAATTAAGACCTTATTTGATTATGAGCAGTTATTATGTATGCAAAGGTAAGAGATATCCTATTACTTTTTATACCATGATAGATTATAAAGTAAAAAGTTATGGATTATTTGGAGATGAAGGAAGAGGATTTAGCTTTTCTAGTATTAGTCGTAAAAGTGCAGGAGGAGGATCTTTTCATTATTTTACTAATAATAAATTTATAAAAAGTGATGAAAAATATACAGGACAAAGTTACTGATGAACCCTAAAGAATTTATCTCTCAAATCAAAGACTATGCTGATATAGCAGATGCTAGTTATGCTATGCTTGATTTAATCGATGAGAATGATGAAAAAGGTTTTTTTGATAGTGCTTTTACTCCTCCTTTGTGGCTTTATGCAGATGGGATAAAGTTAGGGTATGAGATAAGCAAAGAGAATGAAACAAAGCTGTCTAGAGGTAATAAGAAAATAGGAGATCCTACAGCTTATGCTACCATTATAGAAGCTAGATTTTCTGCTGATCTTGTCTTTAAAAAACCTAGAAAAGACAATGAAGCTTTAGATGAGGATCAAGTTATTGGAAATAAAGCTCAAAGCTTTATTTATAGAAACAAAGAAGACAAAGAAGCAAAAGATCAAAAAAATCTACTGGCTTTAAATTTTGCTAAACACAATGAAAATCCTAGAAATTTAAGACATCATCTTAGCCCACGCACTAAAAACTTTGTATCTCGTTATGAAGTTATAGATCATGTAAAAAATACTAACATCAGTGGTTATTCTCATACTGTTTTTAAAGATACAAGTAAAAATGATAATACTTATATCTTGGCTTTTCGTGGCACTGAAACAGGTGGAACACAGCTATTAAAAGATGCATTTTTTACAGATGGTTTTATTGCTTTGAGGCTTGGAATTCCACAAGTGGTGTCTTTGATGAATTATAGCGATGAAGTTTTAAAAATCATTAGAGAAAAGCATGGGAGTGATAATTTTAAAATAGATGTTGTGGGGCATTCTTTAGGAGGACATTTGGCTCAATGTTTTTGTATCTTTGGGCAAAAAAAATATATTCAAAAACTTTATACTTATAATGGAGCTGGTATAGAAGGTGCTGTAGTAAGTCTTGTAAATATTTTTATTAGAGTTATTAGAGTTGTTTTTAAATTACTCATTAAAGGTATTAAAAAACTTTTTGGTTTTGGTATGACTAGAAAAACTTTAGATAATTGCTCTAAAGTTTTAAATGTGGAAAATGGAACCGATGGTTTGATCGAAGAATGTAAAAATTCACAAGGACAAATAGATCAAAAAAGACTTGATGAATGTGCTTTAAATATAAAACAAGCAAGTAAAGGCAAAACAAGTATAGAAATACATCATATAGAAACTATAGCTAAACCTATCCCTAATAAAGAAGATTTTTCACGAGAATATAGACAAGCACTAGAGTCATCAAGATCTGTGATAGCTGATTTGGGTTATAAATATGGCTTAGATATTAAAGATAAGTTTGATTATAAAAATACAGACAAGTTGCATTTAATTCATATAGGAGAGCTTGAGAAAAATTATTTGCTAACTAGCCATTTTATGTATAATATAGTTTGGGCGAGTTATTTTTATGAGCATTTGATAAAAAATAATGAAAATATCAAAGAATTTAAAAAGGATATTGCTTGTGCTATGGATTATCTAAATTCTTATGCACAAAATTTAATTGACTTAAGTGAGAAAAATAAGCTTTTACCAGGAGATCAAATAGATATCCAAGATGAAAATCAAAATTATATTAGTGTAGTATTGGATAAAATTTTTAATAACTTGTGTAAAAATAGCGTATATAACAAGAAAGAATTTAATCTTATTTATAAAGATATACAAGAGTTGTTTTATGTAGGTGAATATAAAAATGTAAATAAATTTGTTATTCCTGATTCTTTTTTGGTTTTAGAAGCTATGCAAATTTATATAAAAATACTGGATAAACCTATATTAGAAAAACTATCTAATAATGACTTCGAGCAGGATTTAGATCATGCTGAAGCAGTTTATAAGTGGTTGCCTTTCATTGTTAAAGATAAAAATAATCAAAAAATACTTACAGAAGATAATATAGGGAAAATCTTAAATTATAACTCTGAGTGCTTTAAATGTCTTAGCTTGGAAAATGATTTGGATTTTTTTCAAGCTAGAAAAAAGCAAATGATTAATTTGATTTATGAAAATAATTGCACAAGCTATTATCTTAATAAAAACCAACCCATTAAAACAAAAGTAAAATTTAATTCTTCAAGTTCGACTATATTTGTTAATTTGCCAAAAGAAGAAGTTTTTATTTTTGCTAATTGTAGGGATTTGATTGATTGT
Organism: Campylobacter sp. FU_520; assembly: GCF_025772385.1. Taxonomy (NCBI): domain Bacteria; kingdom Pseudomonadati; phylum Campylobacterota; class Epsilonproteobacteria; order Campylobacterales; family Campylobacteraceae; genus Campylobacter; species Campylobacter sp. FU_520. The sequence goes on from NZ_JAKMRZ010000029.1 coordinate 2,854, forward strand.
GATGAGATTTATAAAAGAGTAGCTACTAAAGTAGGTGTTGCAGTTGAAGAACTTCAAAACTACCAAGCTTATATCTTTTTAAACTCTACCCTCCTTACAGGCTCAAGTGAAATTCCTAACAATCCTTTTTACTTTGGAGAATTAGATCAAGATAATGCCATAAAACAAGATACACCTAGTTATTATTTTTCTCCTAAAGATGAAGATAGTGGCAAAGGAAAACTTAGCATCTTTTATAAAAATGATGAACTTTGCTTGCTTAATTATTCTATTATAGAAAATTCTTTAAATATCAAATTAGAATGTTTAAGCAAGCAAAGCTTAGAGTATAAAGATTTGATTTCAAATACCCTAAAAGAACAAAAAACCATACAAATAAATAAAAAACAAGCTATAGCTAAACTTCATGCCCTTTTAGAAAATCAAAACCTAGAATGTATCCATGGAGGTAAAGTCATACTTCAATCAAACAAAGGAAAAACTTTTAAAGATAGTGGTGTGCCTATTATGCTAGAAAGTGATTTACTTAATTCTAGCATAAGTGGCTGTCCTAATACCATTGCAAATGTAAGCTATCCTTGCACTAAGGTAGTAGATGTTAAAGGCTCTTTATCTCAAAAGAAAGTTAATAATGAATATGTAATCTTACAAGAACTCATCTCAGCTTGTATTAGTGATAAAGGCTTTCCTTTAAAAGTAAGCTTTGTACCTACTAAGTTTAAATTTGATCATAGTTTTAATCCTAAGGAAGGCTTAGCAAAGCAAAGCAAAAGCCAAACAAAGCTAAAAGAGCCTATAATAAGACTTCATTATAAAAGTGATAGATTTCAAAAAGATAACCTACCTATCTATAATCTTTTGATCAATAATGAAAAAAAAGAACAAAATAAAGCTTTAAGTGAATTAAATATAGATCAAAAAGATTTAAAAGATATAGAAGATGTTAATATTCTTAATCAATTCAAACAAGACTTTAGTAAAGATTATGAATTTAAAGAATTAAATTTTAGTTTTGATACTAATTTAATCAAACTTTATTTTATTATCCCAAAAAATATTGCTAAAGTTTATAAAAGTGCTTATAAAGAATTTGAATATAAAGATTTAGGAGCAGGGTATTTTACACAGCTACATGAGTATGATAAAATCATCAAAAATTCCCTAGAAGATAATAAAGAATTAAACGAATATCATTTTAGTTTTTTAGCTCCTGCTAAAATGCAAAATTTAAAATTTCAAATCGCAAATGGACTAGATGAGATCTTAGAAGATGAAGATAGAAAACAAGAGCTTTATGTTTGTAAATTTGTAGTAGTGAATGGGATTAAAATATGAAAATAAAAGATTTCACCTTAATTACATCAAATCATAATTTGGAAATTGAGTTAAAAAATCTTACCGAAAATGCTAATAAAATTATTTTTATATGTGGTGATTTTGATGGATATAAAGAAGCTAAGAATTCTTTGTATAAGACACTACATACTATGGAATATAAATTTAAAATTAACAAGAAAAAAACTTTTAAAATCATACATTTAAATCAAGCTAATAAAGATGAAATCACAAAAGAACAAAAATTTAGTTCTGATAAAAATTTATCTAGTATTAAAAAAATTATCTTTAATAATTTAAATTTTTTAAATGATGTAATCAATCAAAACAAAAATAAAACGCTCAATAAAATTATTGATGAGAGTAATGAAGAAAATATTGAAAATTTTTTAAAAGGAGTTCAAAAAGAATTAAATACATTATTAAAAAATATCAAAGAATCTGATTATTTTGAGCAAGAGATTAAACCAAAGATACAACTTACCCTAGATACACTTTTTAATACACTTTTAAAAAATATTACTCAATCTAATGATGATGAATATAAGCAAATTATTAGAGCTATAGCAAAATTTTTTATCAATATATTAGATTCTGTAACCAATCTTAAAAAACCTATCTCTTTAGTTAAGAAAAATCCTTATGTTTTTGTTGTAAATACATTATTTGAAGCTTATAATTCTTCTGCTGAGTATCAAGAGTATAAGGAACAAAAATATTATTATGATTTTGCTTATCCACTTTTAGAGCTTATTACTAGTAAGCTTTATCCTATTATCGCTTTGTGCAATGAAGAAATTTTATCTGATGTATTGATTATAGATGATAAAGTATTATTAGATTTTTCGTCTTATTCTAATGTGCCTTCTATTAGTCTTTATAAAAATAGTTTTTATAAAGTTATTTTAGATGAAGAATTTCAAGGTATTTTTGATCATTTTTTAGAAAATAATCCAAAAATTGAAAATGAAAAGTTAGATAATACGCTTTTGATTAATTCTAGTTTAAAAAATTTTGATACAACATTAAAAAAAGCAATCAATTTAAATATCTCTGAACTTAATCATTTCTTTTATGCAGAATATCCTGATTTAAATTCTTCCATACTAGTAGAAATGATACTAGATAAACAAAATACTGATCAAATCAATACAACCAAAATGGGTAAAAATTATTTGTTTATTACCAATCCGCCACAGCTTAACAATGCAGCACTTTGTGAAGATTTGTATCAAAAAAAATTAGGAGCAATAATAAAAAATCGTCCTAAAGCTCTTACAAAAAATGAAAAACTTGGATTAAAAGAACAATTTCCTAGTAAAAGAGATTATGGTTCTTATTTTATAGAAAGAGATGTTAAAAAGGAAGATGATTTTGTATTGCAGCTTTGTCCTTTTGTGAAACTTGATGGACAGATTTATCAAAAATATAAAAGGTATTTTAATTTTTATAATCAAACACTTTCTTGGATAGGACTTGATTTATTAGAGAGTACAAAACAATCAGTTGAGCAAGATTTTGCTTATATTGATAGCTTTTTTAAATTACCCAAAGAACTAGAAGAAATTAGCGAAAAAGAAAAAGAAAAAGTAAAAGAATATATCGGGCTTTTTAATAATTATTTAGATAATATCAATTCTGATTATGATCAAATGCAATTTTTTCTTGAGTTAGAGTCATCAATATCCAAAACATATGAAAATGTAGATTTTAAGAAATACTCACCTTTAACGGTTGTTTTATTGACTTTAACTTTGTATGTTTTACAAAAAGACTTAGCTTCTACACAAGAATATTCTCTTGGTGTTAAAAATATTGTAATTCCAAATTTAGATTATGGTGATAAAGAAATTTCACTTAATTACCAAAAGATTAAAATACCAAATTATTTTAATGAGTATATCTTATTTATCCCTGATGATATTTATTTTTATGATAATGATAAAAAAATTTACATCTTTTTATCTAAAGAATTAAATAAAAATAAAAAAGAAGATGAAGTTATCTATTTAGATGAATTAGCCAAAGCTATGTTTGAAAATGATTTTAAAGAAGATGATCAAACTTATGTGGATTTTTTAAAAACCTTAAATGAAAGCTTTGATGAGGAAATTGAATTTAAAGAAAATACACAAACAGATAAAACTCTTCCTTTGAAAAAAGATTTAGATAAAAGCATTCAAGAAATTATGCTTGATAATGAACTTGCAAAATTATCCATAGATATTACTTTTTTTAACATCATTAAGCAACTTTTTCCTTTTGCAGAATTTTTTATGAGCCAGCCTGATTTTTTTAAAAAAATGATTTTATTTTTTATAAATTCAAGCTTTGATAAAAAGCATTATGGTAATAAATTATTTTCTAGTTTTAAAGCACATTTTTTTAAAGAACTAGGGATATTTTATGCACTTAATCCTAAAGGACATTTTATAAAAATTAATCCAAAAAGTAAAAAGCCACTCAATAAGCTTTTTTTATATCAAATAGGAACAAATTATTATTATTTTAATCAATTAGAATATGCAAGCGAGTTGAAAAAGTCAAAGAGTTTTTCAAGATTGGATAAAGCTAAGCAAATTCATTTGATATCAAAAGTAAAAAAACAATTAGCTATCGATTTTTCTATTAAAGTAAGTAAAAATTTAAGTGTAGATGTGTTAAAAAATTTAGCAGGATCTTTTATCGATACACTTTTGCCTACAAATTATGAAAGATTAAAAATTTTATATGAAAAACTAATGTATGAAAAATTTACTTACAATTATGATTTTCCTTTAGCTGTAAAAAAAGAAGAATACTTAACCTATCCTTTATTGATAAATTCTAGATTTATGAGTTTTGATTTATCTGAGTTTATTTTTGGTTCTTTATTATGCACAGGTGGGCTTAGTTATTATCCTAGTATTGCTTGTGCTACAACTTCAAGCAAAGCTAGGGAATTTGCCTTAAAAAGACTTTTATCTTATATTATTTTAGATGAGAAAAGAAGTGCTTTTAAGGAAGATAAAATCAATGAGGGCAAATACATCTTAAACGATATGGAATTTTTTGAAAAAAACAATATAGAACTTAGAAATTGTAATATATACAAGCTAGAGCATTTTCAAAGAAAAGAAGAGTATAAAACACAACACCCAGTGATAAAACAACACCCTATCTTAGCTTATAATGATGCTATACAAATTTTATATGAATATGCAAATGGTATTTATAATACTACCCAAGATGAAAAGGGTAAGTTCATAGAAGATAGACAAAAAGCAAGAAGATTAATGGAAAATTTAGAAGCCATAGGACAGCATAATTTAGAAGTGATGTATAAGGGGGTAAATAATAAAGATGTTGATAATGAAAGAAATAGAAGAAAAGATAAAGAAGATTTTAATGATATTAATAAAATACAAGATTATTCCAACAAATTCATAGGCAGATTAGCCACTACTATAATTATGGAAGATGGTTTGTATATAGGATGAAAGGATAAAAATGAGTGAAACTTATGAAATTTATACTTCTAATGGACTTATATTAGAAGTTAATAAAAATACAAATCAAATTATATTTGATAAAAGAAAAGATGGGCGTGAAGTAGGCAAATACACCCAAGAATATTCTAAAGCTTTGTTTGAAGCTGATCGTATATTAAGAAACTCTCCCTACAAAGACTATCAACCCAGATATTTAGATCCTAATCTTTACACAGGGCAAAGTTCTACTTTGCTTGAGTTTAAAGATTGGCAAAGTATTTATC
>NZ_JAKMRZ010000003.1:0-120399 GCF_025772385.1 Campylobacter sp. FU_520
AGGGAAACAATTTATAGTCAATATAATTTATAAAGTATGACAGTAGGTGTTTTTATTATTAAGTGTTATATTTTGTGATTTATTTGAAGAAAATTTAGGGATATAGGCATAGCCACTAATAGGATTTATAACAATACATATATGCTCATTTTGGTTATTAGATAATCTTATAATACAATCATTATTAAAAGAAGCAAGTTTATCATAAACACGTGTAGCATTTTTTAAAGGCGTATATAAACGACCATAATCGTCAAAAACCAAACGTGTACTTCCCTTACAAGCACCTTCAAATAAAACTTTAGATATACCATAAGTTTTTTCTATATTGTATTTTAAATTTGCCTTGAAATCATTTTGATTTATCACTCCACTTTGACCTGAGTTCATTAATATATCAGGGTTGATAAGATCAACGGCTATTTCTCTGTCTTTGTTAATCATATTTTTACCTATGTTTGCATTACCATCGCCATTTTTGTCTAAAAAAATGGTATAGGTTTGCTCGTTATTTGTAGCAGATTTTGAGCGTATAAAATACAGTTGCCATTTAGCCTTAAACCACTCTCGTTTAGCAATGTTAAATTCTTTAACTCTAAAATCATTTTGCATTAAAGCTAAGTGTCTTGTGTATTTAATATCATTTAAAACTTGCTCAGCTCCCAAGCGCAAATAATCAGGTTTATAATAAACATAGGCCATAGAAAATAATAAAGATAATATAATACAAACAAAAACTAGTTCTATTAAAGTGAAAGCTTGTTTCATTTTATAGAATAATAAACTTTATGCTTGCCCAAACTAACATAAATCTTGCTAGTTTTTTTGCTAGAATGAAGTTCTAACTTACCTTTAGAAATACCATAGAATTTAAGTCTTAGGGCTAGTTCTTTATCTTGTGTAGCAATATGCGTGAGATTATGTTGTTTTAAGTTTAGAGCTAGTTCTTTGGCTATGTGATAATCATAGGCAAAATGTTTTTTGGGGTCTTTTAATAAATAATAAAAATTTTGATTAAAAACAATACCAAGATAAAAAAATAATAAAAATATCAAAGAACATTCTATAAAAATTTTATGTTTTAGGCGCAATTGTGGCATTCTTGAACGGTAAGAAGACATTAAATAACGAATTAACAAAGGAGTACAAACCACACAAAAAGGTAAAAAATCTTCTAAAAAAAGTCTTTGTCTTATAGAAAAAATTAAACAAAAAACAAAAGTGCTTGCACTAATAAACCATAAAAGTGGCTTATCATCTTGCAAAAGAATTCTATAAACAACATAAAAAAAATAAAGAAAAATTAAAGGAGAAAAACAAGCTGCAAAAATACCCAAAGTATCCAAAAAATACCCCTTAGGTTTTCCACTTGCATCAAACCCATAAACACTCATTACAATAGCAAATAAAATCAAAGAGCATATAATAAGTAATTTATCTTTTTTATAAATTGCATAGAAGAAAAAAGACAAGTATAAAATTGCAAAATTTCCATCTACAAAAAGAACTAAAACTAATAAAACATAAAATAAAAATATTTTCTTATATTCAAATAATACTAAAATTAAAAGTGTGAAAAATATCACAACGCTTGATTCATTAATAAGTAAAGCGCTAGCTACACTACCAGGGAGTAATATAAAAAGCACCACAGAAATAAAGGCATCAAAAGAAGTTTTGGTATATTTTAAAGCTAAAATGTATAATAAAACACAACTTAAAGAGTGCAATAAAACAAAAGGTAGTCTTAACCCAAAGTCATTTTGGCCAAAAAGAGTAGTACCAAATCTAGCGATCATAGCAATTAAGCTATGATCATAAAAATAAATTTGTGCTTCATTGTAGCTTATAGATAAAGTGCTTATGCCATACAATAAAGCACAAAAATCAAAAAATAAAACGGCTAGCAAATACCTTTTCATTTTTGATTAGTCAAGTTTTACAGGACCATTACTTGCATGAGATTGTAAAAATCTTAAAATTCTATCTTTTTCTGCGTCAGTAATTTTTGCAAAACCTTGCATAGCAGATAAGTATGCATCCCATTCTTCCATTAAATGTTCTTTTGGTTTATGCGCTGCGTGACAACTTGTACAAGTATCATAATAAGTTAATTCTATCTCATCCCAGGCAAGAATTTCTTGATCGGTTAAATCTTTACTTTTAACTAAAAATTCCATTTCATTGCTTGCATTTTTAGCATTTAAAGTAAGTAAAAGATAAATTCCATCTTTGGTATAAGCAAGGCTTTTTGGATTTGACTCCACAACCTCGCCTTTAACTTTAATTAAAGAATATTCACCCTCTTCTTTTACAAGCTCCACTTTAGAGCCTTCATAAATTTGTCCTATTGCTTTTTTACTAGCACTATCTAAAAGATCTACTTTTTCATTAAAAATAAACATATCTTTAGCAAATAAAGCACTAGCTAAAAAAGTCAATACTAATATAATTTTCTTCATTATTAAGCTCCTATAATTTCTGGTGGCGTAGTTGAGTTATAAGGTTTTATAACTTCTTTTAGTTTTTTAATACCCACTAGACAAGTATTTACACTAGTTGCTTGAGCCATAGTTGAAGTTGGTCTTGAGCTTGTTAAAACATTTACATGACCTGCATTACATCTTGGCTTGCTATCGCTTACATCTTCAGGATCATACCAAGCACCCTCTTGAATGCTAATAACCCCTTCCATGATATTATCTGTTACAAAAGCACCTGCCAAAAGTGATCCACGATCATTATACACTTCTACAACTTCCCCATGGGTAATACCAAGTTTTTTAGCATCATTTGTATTTATCATCACAGGCTCTCTACCTTGAATTTTATACAAATCTCTCACCCAGGTATTATCAAGTTGAGAATGCACTCTATATCTTGGGTGTGGGCTTACTAAATGAAAAGGATATTTTTTAACTAATTTTTCATTACCCAACCACTCAGCTGGTTCAAACCAAGTTGGATGTGCTTTAAAGTCTTCCAAGTTATATTTTTCAAATTTTGGTGAATAAATTTGAATTTTTCCACTTTCTGTTGCAAGTTTATTTGCTACAGGATCAGCTCTAAATTCAGAGTGTCTTACGAAATTATAGGCTTCTTTTGGAGTTTCAAAATGAATAAAACCTTGTTTCCAAAAATCAGCAAATTCCATATAATAAGGGCAATCACTTCTACCATAAAAACCTTCAAGCCATTGTTGTTTAGTTTTACCACCAGTGAATTTTTTATGTTCTCTTTCACCTATTCTTTTTGCTAATTCTTCAAAAATATCATAGTCATTTCTACTTTCAAAATAAGGTTCGATTACTTTTTTCATAGCATAAACATAATCTTGAGAATAAGAACCACCAAAACTAATATCATCTCTTTCTAAAGTTGTAGTTGAAGGCAATACAATATCAGCCATTTTTGCCATAGGTGTCCACCAAGGCTCATGGACGATTAATGTATCAAGTGTTCTTAAAGCTTTAATAAGCTCATTTGTATCCGGATGGTGGCCTAATACAGAAGCACCCACTACATACATCATTTTGATTTTTGGATAGGTGATTTCTTTACCTTTAAACTTAACTGTTTTACCAGGATTTAAAATTGCCTCTGAAACCCTACTCGCAGGAATATTAGTATCGAGATTATTTTTACCTTGTGGTAAGCCTACTGGTAATCTTACACCTGAAAACGCTTGTCCACCACCTGAATAATGCATAGAAAAGCCAAATCCACCACCAGGTAGACCTACTTGACCTATCATTGAAGCTAAAACCATTAAAGTCCAATCAGCTTGCTCACCATGATGCGCTCTTTGCATAGCCCAGTTACCTGCTAAGAAAGTTCTATTTTTCACAAAAGTATCTGCTAATGCGGTAATAACTTTTTCTTCAACACCGGTAATATTTGCAGCCCAAGCTGGAGTTTTATCAATACCATCAGTTTTTCCAAGCAAATAAGGTAAGAATTTGTCAAAACCATCAGTATATTTTTCAATGAATTTTTTATCGTATTTTCCACTTTTATATAAATAATTCATCATACCAAGCATTAAAGCTACATCGGTATTTGGACGAATTTTAATCCACTGGGCATTTAAAATTTCTGCTGTTTGAGTGTATTGAGGATCAATTGTGATAAATTTGATATTTGATTTGCTGTATTTTTTATAATACTCATCATTACCACGATTTGCAACTTTAAAGTCAATTTGGTTACATTTATAAAGATCAGCTCCCCATAAAACATAAACTTGGGTATTTTCTAAGATAACCTCGTGAGAAGTTTGCAAAGAATAAACTTCTAAATCCCCTACTATACTAGCATTAACTTTACCAGCAGCTCCATTGCTATACTCTCCATCAGTGCCAATGTGACCACCTAAAGCAGTGTTAAAAAATCTTCCTGCTACTGAGTTACAATTGTGCAATAAACCTACATGCCCCCAAGCACCATAACTTGCGTTAAATAAATTTTCAATAGGAGTTTCTTTTAATTTTTGCAATACAAGCTCTAAAGCTTTTTCCCAACTTACTCTTACAAAAGGCTCTTTACCTCTTAATTTAGGTCTTTTTTTTCCTTCTAAAAAACTTTTTCTAACACAAGGATACTTTACCCTAGTATCTGAATAAGTTCTATCAATGATAGCATCAGTGATAATAGAAGGATGTTTGTCAGATTGTTGCGGTGTAACTTTTACAAGTTTTCCTTCTGAATTTACTTCAGCCCAAAAAGCACCAAAGTGAGTTGCGTGAGGAATTTTTTTAGTATCATAAAATTTAGTTCCCTCACTTGCAGCCATTAAAGGATTAACCGAAGCAATCGCTGAAGTAGCAGCAAGTCCTTTTAGAAATTTTCTTCTTGTTAAACTCATAAGACATCCTTTCTTAACAAAATAAAGTCAAAATAATATTATATAACATTTGTATTTGATTTAAAGCTAAATTTTAATACTCCAAAAAAAGTCAATCCACTCTTTAGCTTCTTTTATATAAAACTCAGGGATTAGTAATGCTGAAGGTTTATAAAAAACACTTGCTACTTTGAGCTCTAAATGAGGATATTTTTCCATTAAAACTCTTTTGATTTCTATCATAGTTTCACCACTATCTATAATATCATCTACCAAAAGAACTTTTTTATATGAACTAAGATCAGGAATGTTGAAAATTTTAATCGTATCTAACTTTTGGGTATCTTCATAATGAATAGAATTTAAAGAAAATAAATTTCTATTTCCCATACCTTCTGCTAAAAAATGACCTAAAGTCATACCACCTCTTGCAATGGCAAGTAATACATCAGGATTAAATTCTTCCTTAATTTTGCGCGTAAAAGGAATAATTTCTTTTTGAAATTCTTCATAAGCATAATAATACATAATCACTTCCTATAAAAATTGTAATAAAAATACTAACAATGAAATCGCACTTAATACAATAATACCGAGGTTAATTTTATCAAATTCTTTTTGCATGATACGCATAAATAAATACGCAATAAATCCAAAAGCAAAACCCGTTGTAATAGAATAAGTCAGCGGCATCATAATAATAATAAAAAACGCACTTACTGCTATAGCTTTATCTTTAAAATTAATATTTGCAACTTCCATAAACATTAAAACACCAACAAGCACTAAAATAGGATAAATAGAATTTGCAGGAATAGCTTTAAATACTGGCAATAAAAATAAAGTAAAAACAAAGCATATAGCAGTAACCAAAGCTGTAAGCCCTGTCCTACCACCTGCTTCCACTCCTGCTGAACTTTCTACAAAAGCAGTTACAGTAGAAGTTCCAATAACAGCTCCCATAGCCGAACTTGCTGCATCAGCACCTAAGGTTTTACCTAATTTTTTCTCACCTTGTTTTGGATCATTAAATATTTTTCCTCTTGAGCCTACACCTGTGATTGTACCCACACTATCAAAAAGCTGAGTAACAAAAAAAGTAAGCACTATAGGAATCATACTAAGTTCTAAAGCTCCTTTAATATCAAGCTTACCAAATATAGCACTTAAGCCATTATCTCCACTAATAACTGGTAAAGATAAAAGTTGCTCTGGAAACCTAGCTCCATCAATACCAAAAATCCAAGCACACAAAGCACTCACAAAAACAGCTAAGATAAATGCAGCTTTAATCCTCCAAGCCCAAAAAACAAAAACCAAAAACAAACCAAATAATCCAAAAAGCACTTTAGTGCTTGAAAAATCACCCAAACCTACTAAGGTTGCTTCGCTTTTGGTGATAATCCCCATTTGCACAAGTCCCATAAAGGCTATAAAGGTTCCAATACCTGCTGATATGGCTTTTCTTAAATCATTTGGTATGCTTTTTATCACCCAAATTCTAAAATTAGTAAAAGATAATAAAGTAAAAACAATACCTGATAAAAACACAGCCCCTAAAGCACTTTGCCAAGGAATTTGATAAGTATTACACACACTAAAAGTAAAATACGCATTTAGCCCCATACCCACGCTCATAGCCACAGGAGTATTAGAGAAAAAAGCACTAAAAGTAGTAGCTATAATAGTTACTAAAGCAGTTGCAACAATTAAAGCTTCTAGTGGCATACCTGAATTACTCATAATATTTGCATTAACCGGTATGATATAAATCATTGCTAAAAAAGTAGCAATACCTGCATAAATTTCAGTTTTTACATCACTATTATGTTCTTTAAGTTTAAAAAAATCCATTTTTATCCTTAATAAGTTTTTAATTCATTATACAAACTATCTCGTTCTATCGCTATATAACCTGAGCTTTGAATCGTTTCTATAAAAGTTTTTAAACTCAAGCCATTTGAACTTTTTGCCCCACCTGCACTTTGTATACTTTCTTTTTCTATAGTACCATCTAAATCATTTGCACCAAAATCTTGAGCTACCATAGCTAAATTTATACCCATAGTTGCCCAGTATGCTTTAATATTTTTAATATTATCAAGCACTATCCTTGCAATAGCTAAGGTTTTTAAAATTTCTACCGAGCCAAGTGGTTTTTTACCTGTAATAAAACTGTTATCTTGTTGCCAAACTAAAGGAATGAAAGCATTAAACCCACCGGTTTGATCTTGAAGATTTCTCAATCTTATCATATGATTAATTCTATTTTCTCTGCTTTCTATATGCCCAAAAAGCATTGTGGCGTTACTTTGTCTACCTTTTTCATGCCAAAGTTTGTGAATTTTCAACCAATTTTCACTACTTACCTTACCATGACAAATTTTTTTTCTAATTTCTTCATCAAAAATTTCAGCCCCACCACCTGGCATAGAATCAACGCCGTATTCAAGCATTTTTTCTATCACTTCTTCATAGCTCATATTAAAAGCTCTACTTAAAAAATCAATCTCAGCAGCAGTTAAGGCTTTAATATGTAAAAATGGGTATTTTTCTTTAATCATTTTAAAAATTTCCAAATACCACTGCCATGAAGTGTTTTTATTATGTGCTGAAACAATATGAATTTCTTTTGTGCCTCTTAAAACTGTCTCATCGACTATTTTCATTATCTCTTCGTGCGACATAGTGTAAGGATTAGGATTTTTTCTGTGTGCTGAAAAAGCACAAAATTTACAAGTATCTGCGCATATATTTGTAGGGTTAATATGGCGATTGATATTAAAATAAACCTTTTTACCGTGTAAATTAGTTCGAATTCTTTGTGCGTATTTACCTAAAGTAAAAAGCTCTAAATCCCAAAGTTTATTAGCTTCTTCTTCATTTAATCTTTCTTGATTTTCTAGTTTTTCTATAATTGTTTGCATATTCTTACCATTTTTTAAATTTAAATTACAATTATAGTTTCTACTTACTTAAAATTTAATACAAAGTATTTTTTGGTATGATATTAAAAATCAAAATAAAGGGATTATTGTCAAAAATGAATATGCAAAAAATTCAAAATTTAAAAAATTCTTTAAAAGATTATGAAGCTTATTGTTCTAGACTTTTTTTAAAACAAGGCTCATTTAGTTTTTATCACTCTAAAGAAATTGATCGTTTTATAGAAGATGTTTATGAGCTTGTTTTGAATGATTTTTTCGATGATTATTTTCCGCATAATGATAAATTCCCTTTTTGTATTATCGCTATTAAACAATATGCTAAAATGAATTTAAGTATAAAAGAAAATGTTGATTTATTGCTTATTTATAAAGATATAAAAGCTTACAATATCAAGCCTTTAATGAAAGCATTTATCACTTCTTTAAATGATATTAATTTAAATATCAATTATCAAATTTGTGAAATAAATGGACTTTACAATATAGCTAAAAATGAGTTAAAACAAAATATTTTACAATATCGTTATATTTGCGGATCTAAAATTTTATTTAAACAAATCAAAGAAAAAATTTCTCAAGCTCAAGATGAGTTAAAAGAAGAATTTGCTTTGAAAATCTTGCAAGAATTTAACCCTTATCATCAACCTTTAATCAAGCAAGAATTTGATATTAATAAAAATTTTGGTGGTTTAGATGAGCAACTTGATATAGAAAATTTAAGTATTTTGTTTAAAGATTCTCCTAAAAACTATATGCTTAATTTTATCAACGAAAAAGAATTAAGTGAATTTAAGCTTGCGAGTGATTTTTTATTTTCACTTAAATGTGCAATGAATCTTTTAGAAGGCAAAAACACTAATTTATTTTTAATACAAAATTCACAAGAACTTGCTAACTTAATGCAAAAAAAAGAAAAGAAAAATTTAGATCTTAAATCCATACTTATTCAAAAAGCTATGCAATGTATGCAAACTTGTGGAATTTATACGCAATTTTTAGCAAGGTGTATCCAAGAAAAACACTATAAAGATAGTAAGCTTTATGAAACACAAGATAGCTTTTTTACTTATTCTAGCGAAAGTAAAAACCTAAGCTTGATATTAAATCAACTTTTAAAATTAGATGATAAAGATTATAATTTTGATATCAAACTCATTTTTGCATTAAAAAGAGCAGAAAATAAAGATGAAAATCTAGAATTATTCAAGAAAATTTTAGAAAGAAAACATTCTTTTGCTCTTTTAAAACTTCTTGCTGATGCTAATGTTTTAAAAGATTTTTGCAAACCTCTTACTCAAAGTAAATTTTTACTCGAAGAAGAAGGTATTTATAGTGCATTAGATAGAGCATTACTTTGCTTAAAATACTTTGAAGAAAAAGATTATGACTTTGATGAAAATACACTTTTAATAATAAAACTCACCATACTTTTAAGTGCTATTCACGAAGAAAATGAAATTTCTTTAGCAAATATTTACAGGGCTTATGTAGGAAAATTCCAAGTTGATAATGAACTTTTAGATTTTGGCTTAAGATTGTATAAAAATTTTAACGCTTTTAAAGACATTATAGAAAAAGAAGATATTTATAATTCTACTATTGTGTTAAATTTTATTTCCAAATTAAATGATATAAATACCTTAAAAACCTTACATCTTTTATCTTTTTGCAATGCTAAAGCTTTGGGTATAGAAAATCATTTTTATTATAAAAGCCTAGAAAGATTATTTCAAAATGCGCTAGAAGGCTTTGAGGATGAGAATTTAATTGATGAGAGCCAAAGAAGAGTAAAAAAAGAACAAACTCTAAAAAGAAGTAAGGCTTTTTTAGATCTTGATGAACAAACTCAAGATAATATCACTCATATTAAATCTAATCTCTTTTTTATAAAAAATAGTTTTGAAAAAATCATTAAAATAGCACAAATTGCACAAAAAGAAAATTTTACTTTTTGGCTTGATAATCAAGATAATTTTACTTTAGAATTAATTATGAATAGAAAAAACAATCTTGAAAATATACTCAACACTTTAAGTTCTTTAAATTTAATCTTTATGAGTTTCTTTGAATTATTTGATGAAAAAGTTTATTTGAAATTTGAATATTCAGATATAGTAAGCGATACTCAAAAGCAAAGTTTAGAAAATTTACTAAATTCTAAATTGCATTTAAAAGTACAAAAAAAGGCAAAAAAACCAAACATTAAAAAAGATGAATTAAAATTAGATATGAATTATTCCAAAAGCTATGCCAAAATAACCTTAAACACAAAAGATCAAAAAGGTTTGATGGCTTATGTGATGGATGTACTTGCAAGATATGATATTATCTTAAGTGCAGCAAAAATTCAAACCATAAAAGAAAGAACGCGAAATGTTTTGATTTTGCATAAAAATGAAAGCTTGCAAGATCATAAAGATCAAATTCTTAAATCACTAATAAGCGAGTAAAAGATGTGCGGAATAGTAGGATATATAGGAACCAAAGAAAAGAAAAAAATCATATTAGAAGGCTTAAAAGAGCTTGAGTATAGAGGTTATGATAGTGCTGGCATAGCAGTAATGAAAGATGGAGAATTAGATTTTTTTAAAGCGGTTGGAAAATTAGAAAATTTAGCTAATAAAACTGCTAATTTTAATAGTGATGGCTTTGGGCTTGCTATAGGTCATACGCGTTGGGCAACCCATGGAAAACCAACTGAAATAAACGCTCATCCGCATTTAGGACAATACTCTTGTGTAATACACAATGGAATCATAGAAAACTACCAAGAATTAAAAACAAAACTCACACAAGAGGGTATTAATTTTCTAAGTCAAACCGATACTGAAGTTATTGTACATTTATTTGAATACTATGCAAGCAATTTAGAACCATTTGAAGCTTTTAAAAAGACTATAGCTGAACTAAAAGGTGCTTTTGCAATCTTGCTTGTAAGTAAAAAAGATCCTAATACAATTTATTTTGCTAAAAATGCAGTGCCACTCATCATCGGAAAAAATGGCAATGAGAATGAATATTATTTTGCATCAAGTGATGCGCCTTTAGTTTCTTTAGTGGATAAAGTAGCTTATCTTGAAGACGGGGATTATGGATATGTGAATTTAAACGAATGCAAAATTTGCCATGATCAAGCTTGCATACAACCTACTTTTGTAGCTTTAAGTCAAGATAAAAGTTATGCTCAAAAAGATGGTTATAGATTTTTTATGGAAAAAGAAATCTATGAGCAAAGTAGAGTTTTAGGCGAAGTTTTAATGGGACGCTTGCAAGGTGAGCAGATTGTTTTTGAAGATATAGATGAAACTCTTTTACAAAACATAGATGAAATCACACTTTGTGCTTGTGGTACAAGCTATCATGCAGCATTAAGCGGGGCTTATTTGCTTGAAAGACTTGCAAAGATTAAAACTAAAGTTGAAGTAGCAAGTGAATTTAGATACAGAGAGGCCATTATAGGCAAAAATACTCTTTTTATAGTAATATCTCAAAGCGGTGAAACAGCTGATACACTAGAAGCTTTAAAAATAGCAAAAGCACAAGGAGTTAAAACTTTAGCAATATGTAATGTGGATAATTCTAATATCGTGCGTTTGGCTGATATATCATTACTTACTAGAGCGGGCATTGAAAAAGGTGTGGCTTCAACTAAAGCTTTTGCCACTCAAGTAGCAACCTTATGGATGCTTGCAATCTATCTTGCACAAAAAGTAAATTTAGATATGAGTAAAGAAATCAAAGCTCTAAGAAGCTTACCAAGTATAGTTAAAGTTGAACAAAACTTGCATGAAAAAGTACACAGAATTTCAAAAAGATACCTACATGGTCATGGCTTTTTCTTTATAGGAAGAGATGTATTTTATCCATTAGCTTTAGAAGGGGCTTTAAAATTAAAAGAAATTTCATACTTGCATGCTGAAGGCTATCCAGCAGGTGAAATGAAACATGGACCTATTGCTCTAGCAGATAGTGAGCTTTTTACCGTTGCATTAATGCCACAAAATTGCCTTTATGAAAAAACAAAATCAAATGTAGAAGAATTAGCTGCAAGAGATTCTACTTTACTTGCTATTTCTCCACTTGATTTTGATTTAAGCGATGATTTTATAAGAACTTCAAAACAAGAACACTATATGTGTGAATTTTTTGAAATGATGGTGATCTTACAGCTTCTAGCTTTAGAAGTTTCTATAAGACTTGGCAATGATGTGGATATGCCAAGAAATCTAGCAAAAAGCGTTACCGTAGAATAAATATTTTGTGTAGTTTTGGAAAAACTACACTTTTTTAAAAAAATTTATAAATACTTCTTAAATTATAAGCAAACTTTAGGGTTTATTTGGTTTAAATATCATATCTTAATTTTATTACAAGGAAAAGCCATGGAATATAGAATCGAACACGATACTATGGGAGAGATTAAAGTTCCTAATGACAAATATTGGGGTGCGCAAACTGAAAGAAGTTTTGAAAATTTTAAAATAGGTTGTGAAAAAATGCCAAAAGTTTTAATTTATGCTTTTGCAAATCTTAAAAAATCTTTGGCTTTAGTAAATAACAAACTTGGCAAATTAGACGATGCTAAAAAAAATGCTATTGTGCAAGCTTGTGATGAGATTGTAGCAGGAAAATTTGATGATAATTTCCCACTAGCAATATGGCAAACAGGTTCAGGCACACAAAGTAATATGAATATGAATGAAGTTATAGCAAACCGTGCAACTGAAATTATGGGTGGTGATTTTAGAAAAGAAAAACTTGTTCATCCAAATGATCATGTAAATATGAGCCAAAGCTCAAATGATACTTTTCCAACTGCTATGAGTATAGTTTCAGTAGAGCAAGTAGAAAAAAAACTTATCCCTGCTTTAGATGAGCTTATTGCAACTTTTGAAAAAAAAGTAAAAGAATTTGAAGGTATTATTAAAATAGGAAGAACTCACCTTCAAGATGCTACACCACTTACCCTTGCTCAAGAATTTAGTGGATATCTTTCTATGTTACTTCACTCAAAAGAGCAAATCATCACTTCTTTGCCTACATTAAGAGAGCTTGCAATAGGCGGGACAGCTGTTGGCACAGGATTAAATGCTCATCCAGAACTTAGTGAAAAAGTAAGTGAAGAATTAAGCAAGCTAATAGGTACTAAATTTGTTTCAAGTCCAAATAAATTCCATGCGCTAACAAGCCATGATGCCATTAATTTTACACATGGAGCTATGAAAGGTTTAGCTGCAAATTTAATGAAAATAGCAAATGATATTAGATGGTTAGCAAGTGGCCCTAGATGTGGTCTTGGAGAGTTAAACATACCTGAGAACGAACCAGGAAGTTCTATCATGCCAGGCAAGGTTAATCCTACTCAGTGTGAAGCTTTAACCATGGTTGCAGTGCAAGTTATGGGAAATGACGCAGCTATTGGTTTTGCAGCAAGTCAAGGAAATTTCGAGCTTAATGTTTTCAAACCTGTGATTATTTATAATTTTTTACAAAGCCTTGATTTATTAGCTGATGCTATGCATTCATTTAATATCCACTGTGCTGTTGGCATAGAACCAAATAAAGAAAAAATAGATCATAATTTACATAATTCTTTAATGCTAGTAACTGCATTAAATCCACACATTGGCTATGAAAATGCAGCTAAAGTAGCAAAAAATGCTCACAAAAAAGGTATTTCTTTAAAAGAAAGTGCTATGAAGCTTGGCTTAGTAAGCGAAGAAGACTTTGCTAAATTTGTAGATCCTACAAAAATGATAGGACCAAAAAAATAATCAAAAGACTAGGAATAATCCTAGTCTTTTCTTGAGGTTTAGTATGATTTATGAAAATGATTTTTTATTTATAGAAAAAGAAAATTCTCAAATTCCTTGGGTAAAAATTTTTACTAAAGAAAATTACAGAGAATTAAGTGATTGTCCAGCCTTTTTACAAAATATGCTTTTTCAGTATGTTTTAGCTTGCGAATTAAGCCTTAGAGAGTACTATAACCCAGAAAAAATCAACATAGCTTCCTTTGCAAACTATGTACCAAGAGTACATTTTCATGTTATGGCACGTTTTAAAGAAGATGGATTTTTTCCTGAAAGTATGTGGGGAAAACAGCAAAGAGAAATTAAGGATTTAAATTTACCCGATTTTGATGGATTTGTATCAAAATTACTTAAAAAAATAAAAAATATTTATGTTTAAAAAATTTATTAATTCTAGCTATCTAGCTTTATTAAATCATCCACTTGGAGTTATTTTTTATTTATGTTTTTGGTTTTTTATAGCATTTTTTTATAATTCATACCAAACTAGTATTTTTTTACTTTTAACCCTATTTATAATTTTTTGCGAAACATTCACTAACTCAAAAAACAATTTAATACAAAATTATAAAAACTTGAAAAATTTATGGATTGGATTTTTTGGACTAATTTTTTATATATTTTTGAATTTTATCTTTAAAAAAGATAGTGTGGAAAATAATTTAATATTTCTTACCGATAATACTTTATATATTTCCTTAACAATAGCTCTTGTGGCTTTGGTATGCGCAAGAAAATTACATGATTTCAATTATTTTCATCATTTTTTAGCTGCCCTTTTTTTTAGTGTAAGTTTTTGGATTATTTTTAGTGTATTTTTAGCTATATTTTATAGTTCGTTTAATTTTTTATTTGATATTTCTTCAAGTAAACTAAATTCTCATGTTTTGTCGTTATGGATTTTTAGCGCTGGAATTTTTTCTTTATTTTTACTTGGCAATTTTACTTCATATAATTTTAATAAAATTTTTATATTTATACTAAATATTTTTAGTGCTTTATATATTATCATGCTTTTTTCTTATAGTTTAGGAGTATTTTTTAATCTTTTAGAAAGTCTTAGTATAGTTCATTTATGTCTTTGGTTTGGTAATTTTTTATTAATTAATCTTTGGATAAATTTATCTTCTTATAAAATCAAAAAAGCATTACTCTATGCGTTTTTTATTGTAGTACTATCGCTAAATTTTTTCGTATTTTATGCTATTATAATTAGAGTTACACAATATGGCTTTACACCAGAACGCTTAGCAGTATTGGCTTTAAATTTATGGCTTTTGATTGCAAATTATCTAAGCGTGTTTAAACAAAAAGTAGCATTAAAATTTTCTTTTTATCTACTTGCACTTATGGCACTATTTTTAGGATTTTTTGCAAATTACATAAGTTTTTCTTCGCAAAAATACCAATTGCAAAAATTAGAAAACTCTATACACTCTTTAGAGCTTGACTATATTCAAAGTAAGCAATACTACAATCAAATTAAAAATATCAAAAATACCTTACACGATCTTGATAAAAATTATAATAACAACTATAGTTTTGATGATTTTTTAAAAACTTATAATTTAACTCATTTAAAGCCACAAAAGATAGAATTTCACAATATGTCCAAAAAATTTCATCCAAAATACTCTAAATTAAAAGAAAATTATGATGAAGTATTATTTGATTTTATTGTTAATACAAGTGAATTTAAATATTTTATGAAGATTGATGATAACACCTTGTATTTTTTACTTCAAGAAAAAGAACTTTTAAAGCTTAAAAATTTTGACAAAGTCTTAAAAAACTACCAGAAAAATTCACAATTAAGTTACAGACTTAACAATGGCTCATCTTTGATTTTTATCCCTTTAGAATTTAATATTAACATAAAAGGTCAAATAACTTTTTTTAAAACTCATGTTTTTATTAAAAACAGCAAATAAATCATTTAATATAACAAACTAAAATATCAAAAAAAGAAAGGTTTAAACTATGAAACAGTTGTTGTTTTTACTTACACTTTGCTCATTTGCATTTTCCACACAATGTGAGGTTAAAATAGAGCAAATTCAAAAAGAAATAGCTTATGCTAAAAATTACAATCATCAAGAAAAAGCTTTAAGTTTAGAATTAGTCTTAAAAGAAGTTCAGGCAGATTGTACAAAAGATCCTCTTTTTTATGATAAAAAATTAGAGGCTAAAAAACTTAAAGAGCAAGAGATAGAAAAAATCGAACAAGAGTTAAAAGAATTAAAAAAACAAAAAGATTATATGAGTAAAACAGAATATAAAAATAAAAAACAAGCCTTAAAAGACAAAAAAGACAAAATCAAAAAAGAGATTGAAGAATATATCAACAAGCTCTAATTTAATTCCAAATTTGCCACCATTTTTTATTTTGTTGCTTTAATTTTTGGATTAAAATATCTTTATTTTTTAATGCAAACTCATTTTCTTCATCAAGTTTTAATAATTCTTTAGTACACTCTAAAGCTTGCTCATATTCTTTTAACTCTTCTAAACACTGAATTTTTCCCACCAAAGCGTCGGTATTTTCATTTACTATCTTTAAACAATCTTCATAACATTGCAATGCATCATGAAAATCACCTAAATTTCTTAAACACTCTGCCTTATAATAATGTGTCCAATTTTGACTATCATCTAAATTTAAAGCCATGTTAAGATATTTTATAGCTTCTTTAAAATCTTGCAAATATACTTTAACAGCACCCATAAAATGATAACACTCATATGATTTTGGTTCAAGCTCACTTGCTTTTTTTGCTGCTTCAAAGCTTTCATCATATTTTCCTAAAAAGCTTAAAATTTGTGCTTTTTCTATCCAATACTCCCCAATATCATCAATTATTTTTAAGCATTCATTGATATCTTTTAAAGCTTCGTTGTATTTTTCAAGATTTCTTTTGCATTTTGCTCTATGAAAATACGACTCATCATCATCTTCGTTGCTTAAAATCACGCTATCATAACATTTTATCGCTTCTTCAAACATATAAAGATCTTCATAACAAAGTCCTTTATAATACTTTGCACCATTATGGCTTTTATCGATTTTTAAAGCCTTGTTTAAATCTTCTATAGCTTCTTCTTCTAAGCTTAAATTATATTTAGCAATTCCTCGCCAAAAATAAAGCTTAAAATTATTTTTATCCACCTTGTGTGCTGCATTACAATAAGCTATTAATTCTTCATAAGATTCAAGTTCTTTTGCACAATATGCCCTTTCAAATAATACATCTTTTAAATCAATATAATCTTTATATGTTTTTATAAGTTCATTGTATTCATCCATAGCTTCTTGAAATCTTTCAAGTCTACTTTTAATCCAAGCTCTTTGAGAAAGGGAATTAGCATAATCTTGGGTATTATTTTGCTTTTTATAATATTTAACAGCTAGCTCGCTATCTTCTAAAGCTTCCTCATATTTTTCAAGATCAGATTTTAAATAAGCCCTATTAAAAAATACATCGGGATATTCTTTTTGATATTTTAAAGCTTTTTCATAACTTATCAAAGCTTCATCATATTTGTCTATTTCATATAAACTATTGCCCAAATGATAAAAACCATAAGGAACTGCGTGTTCAAGTTCTGCTAATTCTGATGGAGTAAAATCGTGTTTTCTTGCTCTTTCTTGATAATATTTAGCTGCTAAATCAAAATCCTCTATAGCCTCTTCAATCATTTTTAGATTGATTTTAGTATTGCCTCTATTAATATATGCTTGGGCATATTCTTCATAAAGCTCAATTGTTTTATCATAATACTTCAAAGCTTGCTCATAATCTTCTAAATCATACAAAACCCTAGCCAATGCAAAACATGGATATTGCAAATTTTCATCTAATTCAATTGATTTTTTAAAAGCATCTATTGATAATTCTATCTTTTCTAAGTCTTTATAAATATGTCCCAAAATTAAGTACGCCATTGCATTTTCACTGTCTAGTTCAATAGATTTTAAGCAATCTTGCAAAGCTCCTTCTAAATCATCAACCTTGCGTTTATTATTAGCCCTTTTATAATACGCATCAGCAAAACTCTCATCTTGCTCAATCATCTTGGTAAAAAATTCTATAGCTTTTTGATAATCTTCTAAATTCTCATAAGCTACCCCTTGATAATAAAAAATCTGCGAGGATTCAAAGCCTAAATCTTGAGATTTTTTAAAATCAATTAAAGCTTGTTTTGGATCAACACTAAGCAGAGCAATAGCTCTAGTATAATAAGCTATATAATATTCTGGAGCTAAATCAATACAAATTTGCAAATCTTTTAAAGCTTTTGCATGTTCATCTAAAAGTATATAAACCCTAGCTCTGTTAAAATATGCTAAATAATATGCATTATCTAGCGCTATAGTTTTATTAAAAGCTAAAAGCGCTTCTTGTAATAAATCTAATTTAAAATTACACAAGCCCAAAAGATTAAACAAAAATACATTACTAGAATCAAATTCTACAGCTATAGTTGCATCTTCAAGTGCTTCTTGAAATTTCAAGCAATTAAATCTACAAAACGCTCTATTATGATAAGCCTCTAAAAGCAAACGCTCTTTATCCTCATCATCTATAAAAATCACTTTACCATCTTGAGCAAGCGTAACTTCACCTTTACAAAAAGCTATAAGCTCACTTAAGACTTCGTCACACTTTTCAAATTCTGAATTTTCAAAATATTCTTTAGCTAAATCTGATAACTCAGTAATTAAATTATCCAATTTTATTTCCTAGTTTTGATTTTCTTTGTTTAAACTTTTTAAAAATTCTTCTATATTATATTTTGCCCTATAAGTTTCACTCATTAAGTGAATCAAAATATCACCTAAATCAAGCACAGTCCATTCTTCACTACTTTCTATATTTAAAAACTCTTCACCCTTGCTTTTAAGATTAGTTTTTAAATCATCAATCAAAGAAAGCGCATGTCTTTCCCCCATAGTAGTAGCAATCACTACAAATTTGACAAAATAATCCCTATCTTGCATATCAAAGGTTTCTATTAAATCTGCTTTTTTATCATCTAAAATTTGCACTATATTATTAATTCTTTCTTGCATTGTTTTCCTTTTATTAAATATTTTTAAATTTAGAATAATAAAGCTTAACTTCTTCTTTGATTTGCTCACAAACTTGTGATGTTTGCAAGGTTTCTCTTATAAAAGAAGAAGAAATATCTACTTTAGTATCTAAGATTTTAAAATGTTTTGGTATAAAAATATCATCTCTTTTAGCTACAACAAATTCTACCAAATTTTGCAATCTTTCAAATTCATGCCATTTTTCAAGACTTTGTAAATGATCAGCTCCTAAAATAAGATAAAATTTAGAAATTTCATATTGTTTATACAAAAAATCAACACTTTCTATACTAGGCACAGGTCTTTGTTTTTTTATTTCAAAATCACAAATTTCAACTTTTTCCAAACCTCCCCAAATCATCTCACACCATTTTAAGCGTCTTTGCTCATTTGCGGTAAATTCTTGCTTAAAAGGACTAATAAAAGTGGGCATAATAATGAGTTTATCAAGCTCTAAATTTGCTAGTGCATTAAAGACTATAGCATTATGCCCTAAATGAGGTGGATCAAAACTGCCACCAAAAAGTGCGATTTTCATTAAAATTTAACCTTTTTTTAGTAGAATTTTACCTACTTAATCATAAAAAGGAAATGAAAATGGCTGTAAAAGTTGCAATAAATGGTTTTGGACGCATTGGAAGATGTGTTGCAAGAATTATTATGAAGCGCGATGATATCGAACTTGTAGCGATTAATGATACTACTGATATAGAACTTACTAAATATCTTTTCAAATATGACACCGTTCATGGGGTATATGATGGTAGTGTTGAAAATGATGGCGATGATTTAATAATTGATAATAAAAAAATAAAAGTTTTAAAAAGTAGAAATGTAGCTGATTTAGACTTTGCAAAATATGGCGCACAAATTGTTTTAGAATGTACTGGCGCACACTTAACTATGGAAAAATGTCAAGGATTTTTAGATCATGGGGTGCAAAAAGTTATCATGAGTGCACCCGCAAAAGATAAAACTCCAACTTATGTTTTAGGGGTAAATGCTCACGAATATAAAGGCGAAAACATCATCTCAAATGCAAGTTGTACTACTAACTGCTTGGGTCCAATTTGTAGAGTTTTACAAGATAATTTTGGCATAGAAAAAGGTTTAATGACAACTATTCATGCATATACAAACGGGCAAAGCATTATTGATGCAAAAGCAAGAGATAAAAGAAGATCACGTGCTGCTGCACAAAATATCATCCCTACTTCAACTGGTGCAGCAAAGGCTATGAAGCTTGTTATGCCTGAACTTGATGGAAAATTACACGGTCAAAGCATGCGTGTACCTGTAGCTGATGTGTCAACTGTGGATTTAACTGCAACTTTAAAGAAAAAAGTAAGTAAAGAAGAAATCAACGAAGCCTTTAGAAAAGCAGCTGCTAGCAATTTAAAAGGTATATTATTAGTAGATGATGAAGAAAGAGTTTCAAGTGATTTTATAACTTGCTCTTATGGTGCGATTGTAGCAAGTGATTTAACTCAAGTTATTTGTGATGATTTTGTTAAAGTAGTTGCTTGGTATGACAATGAATGGGGATATTCTTCTCGTTTAGTAGATATGGCAGTATTTGTAGCAAAGGCTTAAGATGAGTAGTATTTTATCGATTAAAGATATTGATCTTGCAAAGAAAAAAGTATTTATAAGATGTGATTTTAATGTTCCTCAAGATGAGTTTTTAAATATTACTGATGATCGTCGTATTCGCTCAGCTATCCCTACCATAAGATATTGTTTAGATAATGGTTGTGCAGTTATTTTGGCTTCACATTTAGGGCGTCCAAAAGAAATAGCTTCAAAATATTCTTTAGAGCCGGTTGCAAAAAGACTTGCACGTTTAATGGCTAAAGAAGTTATCATGGCTAAAGATGTTATAGGTGAAGATGCAAAGAAAAAAGCTAGTGAATTAAAGCCGAGTGGAATTTTGCTTTTAGAAAATTTACGCTTTGAAAAGGGTGAAACTAAGAATGATGAAAATTTAGCCAAAGAACTTGCTTCTATGGCCGATGTTTATATTAACGATGCTTTTGGGGTTTGCCATAGAGCCCATGCTAGCGTTGAAGCTATTACAAAATACTTCGATAATGCAAACAAAGGTGCGGGATTTTTACTCCAAAAAGAAATAGAATTTGCAAGCAATCTCATCAAACATCCTGCGCGTCCTTTTGTAGCGGTAGTAGGTGGTTCTAAAGTAAGCGGAAAACTACAAGCTTTGACTAACTTACTTCCAAAAGTAGATAAGCTCATCATAGGTGGTGGTATGGCCTTTACTTTCTTAAAAGCTCAAGGTTATGATATAGGAAATTCTCTTTTAGAAGAAGATTTAATTGAAGAAGCAAATAAAATCTTACTCAAAGGTAAAAATCTAGGGGTGAAAATTTATCTTCCTGTGGATGTTACAGCAGCACAAACTTGCTCTCAAGAAGCAGTGATGAAATACACTCCTGTACAAGAAATTCCTGCGGGTTGGATGGGGCTTGATATAGGTCCTGCTAGTGTAAGATTATTTAAAGAAGCACTTTCTGATGCTCAAACTATATGGTGGAATGGGCCTATGGGGGTTTTTGAAATTGATAAATTCTCAAAAGGTAGCATTAAAATGAGCCATTACATTAGTGAATCTCATGCGACAACTGTAATAGGTGGTGGCGATACTGCTGATGTTGTAGCAAGAGCAGGTGATGCTGATGAGATGACTTTCATTTCAACCGGTGGTGGAGCATCATTAGAACTTATAGAAGGAAAAGAACTTCCTGGTGTAAAACCTTTAACTATAAAGGATAATGAATGATTTTTGCAGCAAATTTAAAGTGCAATCACACAAGATCAAGCTTTGAACTTTATGCTCAAGAATTAAACCAAAATTTAAACAAAGAAGATGAAGTTTTCATCTTCCCTCCTAGTATAGCTTTTTTAAAAGACAATTTTTCCTTTCAACAAGGCGCGCAGAATTTCTACCCTTGTGAAAATGGAGCCTATACTGGAGAAATAGGTAAAATTCACTTAGAAGAATTTAACATCAAGAGTGTTTTAATCGGTCATTCCGAAAGAAGAGCTTTAAAGGAAGATGAAAGCTTTTTAAAAGTAAAGTTTGATTTTGCAAAAAATCTTGATTTTAATATTATTTATTGTATAGGCGAAAGTTTAGAAACTAAAAATGCTAACAAAAGTTTGGATTTTTTAAAAAAGCAAATTGAAAATATTGATTTATCTTATAGAAAACTTATCATAGCTTATGAGCCTATTTATTCTATAGGCACAGGAGTTAGTGCTAATCTTGATGATATTAATACCATACTTAATTTTTTAAGAGAATTTACTAACGCTAAGCTTTTATATGGTGGAAGTGTTAATCAAAGCAATGTTAAAGAAATTTGTGCTTTAAAAAATTGTGATGGAGTATTGATAGGTTCAGCTGCATTAAATGCAAATGATTTTTTAAATATGATACAAATAGCTAAAGGTTAAAAAATGTCTTTAAGCAATGAAGAATTAAAAAGCATATTAGAGCGTAAAATCGCTCTATTGGAAAACTCACACAAAGAAGAAAAAAATATCTCATTAGATACTGTAAATTCTATTATTAAAATTTTAGGTTTACCAAATGATTTTAGCCCTTTGGCGCATAGATATTTTCAACTTCACACCCCACCTAGCCTCATATGGCTTCATTTAAGCGAATGTACAGGGTGTAGTGAAAGTTTGCTTAGAACTTCATTGCCTGACTTTTTAGATCTGATTTTTGATTTTATTTCTTTAGAATACCATGAAACCTTCATGAGTGCAAGTGGGCATCAAGCAGAATCGCATTTAGAGGAAGTTTTAGAAAAAAAAGATTTTCTTTTAGCTGTTGAAGGTGGAGTTTGTGCTATAGATCCTTTTTATCTGACTATAGGAGCACATGGTGAAAATGGATATGAAATTTTACAAAAATGTGCTAAAAATGCTAAAACAATCTTTGCTATGGGAACTTGTTCAAGCTATGGAGGAATTCAAGCTGCACATCCAAATCCTACCAAAAGCATAGGAATTTCTAAAGTCTTAGAAGAAAAAGTAATCAATATACCAGGTTGTCCTCCAAGTGATGTAAATATCATCGCAGCGCTTTGTTTTTATATATTATTTGAACAAGACATGGCTTTAGATGAACAAAATAGACCTTTAGCTCTTTATGGAAAATGCTTGCATGATTTATGTGAAAGAAAAGCTAAATTTGAAGCAGGAAATTTTGCTCAAAGTTTTGATGATGAGAATATAAAACAAGGTTATTGTCTTTTTAAGGTAGGCTGCAAAGGACCTTATGCTTATAATAATTGCCCTAAGGTTAAATTTAATTCCAAAACCTCTTGGCCAGTAGCCGCAGGACATGGTTGTATTGCTTGTAGTGAAGAGAATTTTTGGGATGATTTTGGTTTTTATGAAAAACCTATGAGTAATGAATTTGCTTATAATGATTTTTCTATTATATTAGATGATAAAATAATTCATAATAGTTCTAACAATGAGCTTAATTCAGATAATATCTTACTGGATTTAGAAAGCGAAATTAGTGGGATTTTTTATCAAAATGATGCAAAGATTAATTTTTTAGATTTTAGTTTTGAAGCTAATCCTAAAGTTTTTTTAAATAATTTCGCAAAAACCAAAATGGCTATGACTTTAGTGCAAAATTATCAAGAGCAATTTAAAACATATTATGATTTTATACAAGAAAATTATGGTGATGAAAGCAAAATTAGCAATAATATCTTAGATTTATTTTATTTTATATATCCTTTTATTAGCGGAAAAAAATTAAACCATTTAGATGAGTTTTTAGATCTTGCTTTAGCTTATAAGTTTAAACATCCTAGCAAATTTGATTTTAAAACCACTATTAATGAACAAGCAAAGCTTGATGTTTCTAAATCTATGCGCATGCCTTTGATTTATATTTTAGGTGGCTTAGATAAAGAAGCCGTTGCCTTTGGGTTGATTTTTTCTTTAAAAGAACATTTAAAACAAGCTTTAAAAGCATGTAAAAAAACACACAATAAAAAGCAAATTTTAATATGTGCAAAAAATGAAAAATTATTAAAATTATTTTGGGATTTAACGAGGATTTAAAGACTTAATGTTAAAATATTTATCTCCCTAATATTTGAAATTTGCAAAGTATAAAAACTTTGCAAATTTGTTTAAGATTGAGTTATTTTGACGATATAGCTTTATCTTGACTTGAAAGGAATGTTATGCAAATTTCTAGTTATAATTCTCAAAATTTTTCTATGGATATTAAAACAAAAAATGGTAACCATCTTTCTTTTTCTATGTATGATAAAAAAGAGGCAAAATTAGACAAAGATGGCAACTCAGCTTCTTTAAGCCTTAGAAATCAATTTGGTTTTTCATTCTCATATAATGGAACCAAACTTTCACAAGAAGAAATTGAAGAAATAAAAGAAGCAGTAGCTAAAGTACAACCTCAAATCGATGAATTTATGAAAAACTCAAGAGTAGGAACTTTAAAACCAAAAGAGCTTATCACTACTGCAATGAAAATCGGCAATGCCTTACCTGAAGCAAAAAATGAAGAACATAAAAAAGCTACTTTACATGAGTTATTTAATACCATGGATAAGAGTTTAAACAAAGAAATAAATAAAACAGATCTTGAAGATATTAAAAAGCAAATTTTCCAAGATAGTGCTAAATTATTAGAAGAAATTTGGGAACAATATAACAAACAAAAAGAAGAAAAAGAAGAAGATAATAAAGAATTTGGATTTTATGCTTAAAAAAGGAAACAAAATGGAAGTAAAAGATATTTTAAAAAGCATGCTAGAACTCCAGCAAAAATTAAATGATGACACCAATGGTATAGGTTGGGAAAATGGCTATACTAAAGAAGGTAAATTGATTAGTTTTAGAAGATGTATTTACATGGAGTGTGCTGAGCTTATTGATTCTTTTGCTTGGAAACACTGGAAAAGCATACACACTCCTGCAAACTGGGACAATGTGCGCATTGAAATAGTAGATATATGGCATTTTATTTTGAGTTTAATTTTAGAAGAATATAAAGAAAAACAAATCAATGATAAAAACTTCATAGCAGAAGAAGTTTCTTCTGTAACTTTTTTTGATGATTTTTGCAAAGAAACTTCTAATCCAAATGAAGCAGATGTTTATGGAATTTTAAATGATATTGAGCTTATTATCCATAAATGCAGTGGTTTTGATTATGATTTAGGTGAGCTTTTAAGTGTGTATTTTGTTTTAGCTAGAAAATGTGGTTTAAATTTCTTTGAGCTTTATAAAACCTATATTGGAAAAAATATTTTAAATCAATTCAGACAAGAAAATGGCTACAAAGAAGGCACTTATAAAAAAACATGGAATGGCACAGAAGATAATGAAGTTTTAAATCAAATTTTAAAAGAAACGCTAGATTATAAAGAAATTTATCAAAAACTTCAAGAAAATTACAATCAAATTAAATGAGTATATTATATCTAAGCTTGCAAGATTTTCTTAGCAAGCCTTTTTTAAAATTTTCTCTCTTACCTTTTTTAATTAGTTTATTTCTTTTTATCTTGCTTGTATATTATAGTTATGATATATTCTTTTCTTATATAGAAGATGTGGTTAGCGGATCTTTTATGGCTTGGTTTTTTAGCTTTTCTATAGTGCAATTTTCACTTGCATTTTTAAGTGCCATAGGCGGATTTTTCATAGTGGTATTTGCCTCAGTGTTTTTTACCATGCTTATAATTTCTTTTTTAACTCCTTATATTGTGAAAAAAATCAATCAAAAATATTACAACTATTCCATACAAAAAGAAGTAAATTCTTTAGAGGTTTTACTTAAAACATTCAAATTTATACTCATCTCATGCGTATTGTTTGTAGTAGCTACTTTCTTATTGATTATACCTTTTGTTAGTATTGTGATTTATTATGGAGTATTTTATTATTTATTTCACAAACTTTTATTACTAGATGTATTAAGCAATGTCTTAGATAAAAACAACTTTGATGATTTTTATAAAAACTCATCACCCTTATACTTTAAAATCATCACTTTAATCTTTTTTGCTTTATCAAGCATACCTTTACTTGGTTTATTTTTACAAGTATTTTATGTGATTTTCCTAAGCCATTTATGCTATCAAAAAATCTTAAAAATCAAAGCTAAAAATAATGGATGAAAGAATTATAAATTTTATTCACTCGCAAAAACTTCTTAGTTTGAGTATGCTTGATGATGATGGCGGAGTATATTGCGCAAGTTGTTATTATGCTTTTGATGATAAAAATTTTGCTTTAATTTTTGCTAGTGAAGAACACACCAAACACATTCAGCTTGCTTATAAAATGTCCAAAGTAGCAGTTAATATAGCACTAGATACAAACATCATTAATCTCATTAAAGGAGTGCAAATCAAAGCTCTTTTCCAAAAAGCCACCAAAGAGCAAGAGAAAATATACTATGAAAAATTTCCTTTTGCCAAACTTGCACAAGCTTGTATTTTTGCTTTGAATATACAATGGGCAAAATACACTGACAATAAAATTTTACTTTCTAAAAAATTAGAATTTTTTATTCAAAAATAATTCAAAAATATAATATTTTTTAATAAAAATAAATAATTTTTATAAAATTTTAAATATTTTTTGAATAAAATCACATATATTATCATCATAAAGTCTTAAATTTAGGCTTTTTAAGGAGAAAAAATGCTCTCTTCCATTAAGAAATACCTACTAGGTAATTTTTCTAACAAAATAGCCTTCTTGGTTTGTATTTTCGTTGTAGTTTTGTTATGTGTTTTAGGTTTTTTTAACTATGTAAAATCTAAATCCAATAGCCATACACTATTAGTTCAGTTTCAACAAAAAGTTGCTTTTGATGTGAGTAAAAGATTTGATTTATATGCAAGCGATAGGCGTAATGTGATTAATTCTTTAACAAAATACATTAAAGAAAACAAAAACAATCTAGCCCCAGAGCAATACACTAGTTTACTAAAATCCATAGGAGATTCTTTAGGTTTTGATTTAACCTATGTAGGTTTTGAGGATGGATCTATGTTTAGATCTAACGGTAATAACCAAACTCCAGAAAGCGGATATGATCCTAGAGCTAGAGGATGGTATAAGGAAGCTAAAGAAAAAAGAGAGCTAGTTGTTACAGAACCTTATATATCATCTAGTATGAAAAAACCAACTATTTCTTATGCCAGCCCTATTATGGAAAATGGAAAAGTTATAGGGGTGGTTGCAGCTGATTATGATTTGAAAAAATTCTCAGAAGAAGTTTTAGCCATAGGTAAAACACCTTATTCTCATGCGGCAGTTTTAGCTCATGATGGAACTTATCTTTTTCACACTGACTCATCTAGAATTTTAACTTCAACAGACATTAGTAAAGATATTATTTCAAGCTACTTTAAAACACCTGAAGGTGCAAACAAGACCCTTTCTAAAGATATTTTTAAAGTTCAAACTATGGAAGAAGGAACCAAGGCTTTAATTTGTAATGGCAGTATTAATCCAAA
The DNA here is from genome assembly GCF_025772385.1 of Campylobacter sp. FU_520. NCBI lineage: Bacteria > Pseudomonadati > Campylobacterota > Epsilonproteobacteria > Campylobacterales > Campylobacteraceae > Campylobacter > Campylobacter sp. FU_520. Next base: position 27,243 of record NZ_JAKMRZ010000003.1, read on the forward strand.
ATACACTATTTGCTCTATAGCTGATTATGATTTTTATAGTGATGCAGCCAAACAAACACTAATGGAACAAATTATTATCTCTCTAATTGCTATTTTTATTACTTTGATTTTCATTAGAATGATTATTTCATATAATCTTAAACCTATTGCTATTATTTCTTCGGGATTACACAATTTCTTTAATTATTTAAATCACAAAGACGCTCATTCTCATCCTATTAAACTTAAAACTCAAGATGAATTTGGAAAAATGGCTGATGAAATCAATGAGAACATTGAAATTATTAAAGAGGCGTTAAGTAAAGATGCAAAAGCTATTGAAGAATCTGTAAATGTTGCTAGAAAAATAGAAACAGGTGAGCTTGATTTACACATTAGCTCTCATGCTAATAATCCGCAAATTCAAGAACTCATAGAAGTTTTAAACAAAATGCTTACCACCTTACAAGTAAAAATCGGTAGTGATTTAAATGAAATTCAAGCTGTGTTTGATAGCTACAAACATTTAGATTTTACAGCAGCTATCAACACACCAAAAGGCGATGTTGAAAGAGCGATCAATGCGCTAGGAAATGAAATCAAAAACATGCTCTCACAATCACTTAATCAAGGTGAATTATTAAATCAAAAGGCCGAAGCACTCAAACAAAGTATGCAAGAACTCACTAATGATGCTGCTCATCAAACCTCATCACTACAAGAAAGTGCAAGAGCTTTAGAACAAATGAACTCAGCCATGAGTGAAATCTCTATTAAAGCACAAGATGTTGTAAAACAAAGCAATGATATTAAAAGTGTTACTACAGTAATTTCAGATATAGCTGAGCAAATCAACTTGCTTGCATTAAATGCAGCTATTGAAGCAGCGCGTGCAGGAGAACACGGACGTGGCTTTGCTGTTGTTGCTGAAGAAGTTAGAAACTTAGCAGAAAGAACTCAAAAGTCTTTAGGTGAGATAGAAGCAAATACTAATATCTTGGCTCAATCTATAAGTGATATGGGTGAATCTATAAAAGAAGAAGCAAACGATATCAGTCAAATTAACGAATCGGTAGCTACTATAGAAAAGCTCACACAACAAAACTCTCAAACAGCCATACAAACTAATGCTATTGCAAATGAAGTAGATTCTTTAGCACAAGACATATTAAGTGAAACTAAGAAAAGAAAATTTTAATATTAGATGCCTAAAAGGCATCTAATATTTAAGAAAAAGAAGGTTTAATTTGCTCTAACCAAGCATCAATTCTACTTTCAGTTAAATCCTCATGATTATCATTATCTAATGCAAGTCCTACAAATTTATCACCTTCTACTGCTTCACTTGCTTCAAAAGTATAGCCACCTGTAGAAACAGCACCTACTAAATTTGCGCCTGCTGTTTTTAAAGCTTGAGCAAGTTTGCCCATAGCGCTACAATATGTATCTGAATAGCTTTCACTATCTCCCATACCAAAAACCGCAACAGTTTTACCATTAAGATTTAAAGCAGAAAAATCAAAACCATCCCAATCATCTTGAAAATCACCACTTCCCCAAGTAGAAGTACCACAAATTAATTTATCATAAGAATTAATTTTTTCTGCATCAATATCTGCGATATTTAATACATCAGAAATTCCCAATTTTTGAGCAATCATATTTGCCGCACTTTCAGTATTACCCATAGAGCTACCATAAATTACCGCTATTGACATTTAACATCTCCTTAAAATTTGATTATTAATAGTATAGGGAACTAATTTTAGCAAAGTTTTGTTATTTTCACATAAATTATGTCTTATTTCTTTATGTTGAGTGAAATTTTTATTTCTTGGATACACAATATAAAATCTTTCAAAAGAATTATTTTTTATAAATTGCAAAGCAAGCTCTATATCTTTATCATTGTCTTTATAAAATAAAGGCATAACTGCCATTTTTTCATTGATGATAATAATGTTTTTATCAAGCTTTATCTTAGATTTTGTATTGCTTTTGCAAATTTTATCATACACAAAAGCCTCAAAAGCTACTTGTAAAGGTAAAGTAAAACTAGATGATAAAAACACATTTTGTATTAATTTAGCTAAAGCATATTTTGGTTTCTTTGCTTCAAACTTTAATTTGTTTAAATTTTCTTCTTTATACGCCTTGATGATTTTATGAGAATATGGACAAAATTGCTTTACTTTACTAAATCTCAAAGTTCTTTCTATGCTCATATTTTGAATTTTTAGCTCAAAAATATTTCTTAAACAACTAGCTTGTTTTGCATAGATATAAGGTATTTTCAATTCATTTTCAACTAAAGAATTATATAAATTTAAAAAAATATGATTAATACTTTTTCGCTCTAAATCTCTAAATATTTTAGGTATAAAATCCTCTTTTTCATTAAATCCAAACATACTAAGCCTTCTTTGCACACTCATATGTTTGATCAAGACCAAAAACCTTGCAATATTCACAATACACACAACTCACACTGCGTTTAGCACAAACTAAAGGTATATTGCGCTTTTTTGCCTCTGTTTTGATTTTTTTCATAGTATTATGATTTAAAAAGCTAGTCAGCATAACTATGCATTCGGTATTTTGAGGGATAGGCTTTCTATTAACCCTATTTTCATTTCTAGCATCCCAATGCTCTATGTTTTTTGCACCTAAATTTGTCAAAACCGCCTTAATTGGAGTGATTTCATCCGCACCGATAACCAAAACTGACATTGAGTTTTCCTTTTATAAAAATGATAATTGTTATTATAATTTATAAAAGATAAATTTTTACTGATACTCAATATCAATTTTAAAATTATATATTATGAGTTTGCTCAAAGATATCCGTGTGTAAAATTTCCTCCAAGACCACCGTGGCATATGAGCCTTTTTGCAAGAAAAATTCCAAAGTAAAATGAGCTTTTTCTTCATCATAATAACTTTTGCAATCTTGCAAATAAGACCACATAAAGCGCCTTGAACCTTGCATTTTATCTTTAAACTCATATGCAAAAGAAAAAATCTCTTCTTCTAATTTTTTAGCTAGACTTTCATTTGCTTCATAAGCTTTAGATCCTATTAAAAGACCCATTGCGCTAATATCTTTTTGATTAAATCTTTCTACTTCACTTGATAAATCTTCACATATAAAACATTTACCAAAAGGATAATGTCCTAAAACTTCGCCCTTTAAAAGCTTAAAAAACTGTGTTTGATTTTTTAAACTTTTGATTTCTTCTTTTTCTAAACCATAAATTTGTTTTATTTCTTTTTCACTAAAATCATTAATAAAATGTGACAATTCCACTCTTTTACTCAAATATCTATTAAAAAGCTCACTTTGAAAAGCAGAAATTAAAAATTCTTGCATTTTTTTATTTTTGATTTTTTTGCCTTTTAAAATTTCTAGTCCCTGTGAAAAATTATCTTGAAATTTGCCAAAACGCTGATATCCAAAATAATTAGCAAAACCTTGTTCTTGGATATTTTTAAAAGCTTGATCAATTTTTAGTGCATCTACTTTGGAAACTTTTTTTAATCTTATAAAAAAAGAATTTCCTTTTAAATGCCCTATTCTAAGTTTATTATCATGATAAAAAGTTTCTAAAATTTTCATCTTATCATGTTTAAAATTTTTTAAACCCTCTTCAAATTTTTTAGGCATAGAAATATATTGAAAAGTTAAACCTTGTTTATCTTTTAAACCACTATAGCCAAAATCTTTCATTTTAACACCACTTTGCTCGCTTAAAATTCTCAAAGCTTCACCGGTGCTTAGATCTTTTTTTTGTATATGCAAAATTAAATGTTCGCCTTTTCCACTAAATTCATACAAAGGCTTTTCTCTTACTACAAAATCATTGCTATTTTTTGAAAAATACACATTTATCGGGCTATGTTTTAAAGTATATAAGGGTTTAAAAATGATGTTCTCTTCCATAAAATTTATACCTTCCTGTTGTTGTTTTTGCAAAAATATTTAGTTTAATTCTATGTTTTTTTGCCATATTTTGTATAAATGCTTTATGTTTTTTATCAAAAGCAAATAAAATTTCATATTCTTCTGCACTATTTAAGCTAAATTTATCTAATTTTTTAAGGAATTTTATACTAAGTTGGTTTTGAAATAACATTCTTGATAAGTCTTTATTCAAACCATCTGAAATATCCATACTCACTCTAACTTTTTTTGCTATATCATAAAAAAATTTTTGTCTCAAACTAGGTTTTATAAAACGATGTTTAGAATGTAATTTTCCACCGCGAAATAATATATTTAAACCTTTTAAACTCTCACCTAATTTCCCACTAAAAGCAAGCAAATCTCCTTTTTTCAAACCTTTTCTAAAAATAGCCTTTTTATTTACTTTAGAAATAATAGTTATACTAATATTGATTTTATTATCTGCTATGGTATCTCCGCCTATAATTTGCACCCCAAATTCTTTTGCACTATCCAACAAACCTTTTTGCAAAGCTTTAACTTGTTTCATTTCTAGACATTTTGGTAAAGAAAGCCCTAAAAGAGCGTATTTTGGTGTAGCATTCATAGCAATTGCATCAGAAATATTCACAAGCATAGCCTTTGCTCCAATTTGCTCTAAACTCATCCAAGAGCGCTTAAAATGCACGTCTTCACAAAATAAATCTTTAGAATAACAATATCCATCGATGATTGCCCCATCATCTCCATTGATAGGATTAGCAAAGGCGTTGATAATAAATTTTTCTTTATCCATGTGAATATTTTATACAAAAAGCTTTTAATTTTATATAATAATTAAATTTTTATAAGTTTAAAATGTATATAATGAAAAATAATACCAAGGATAAAATATGCAAATAACTTTAAGAATTTTTCGTTTTGATAAAGATAGTGATTATTTAGCTTATTATAAACCTTATGTTTATGATAGTAAAAATTTTAAAAGTGTTTATGATATTTTAGTGCAAGTGAAAAAAGATGATATATATTTTGACTTTGAAGAAAATCCAGAAAGTTGCATTAAAATCAACCAAGTTGCCATTAGACAAAGAAGAGATCTAAATAATATCATTGAAAAATTTGGAAAAGAACTCATCATTGAACCACTCGATACCAAAAGAGCAACCAAAGATTTAATCATGGATAAAAGTGATTTTTTAGAAAAATTAGAGCTTTTTAAAGGACTTATTGATGTGCATGATGTAGAACTTTACAAACAATATGACTTTTTATATTATACAAGCGAAGTTAGAGAATTTTTGCCTGAATATCTTGGTGATAGCTTTTTTATATTTGCTTACAAAATGCTACTTAAATACCCAGAAAAAGCACCACAATTTTTAAAATTAGTTGCAGATGAAGAAAAAGGAATTTACTATCATACTAAATTTAAAAATTTTATTTCATCAAATGAGCTTGATTATGAATCTTACATTAAAGAATTAAAAGTTATGCTTGTAAAATCAGGCCTTGCAAGAAGTATTTTTTAAGGAATTAAAATGCATAAAATTTATACTAATAGCAATAATGATTTATTTTGTTATTTTGATATTATCAAAAATGCTTTAGATGTAGTCAGTGTTGAAAGCACACTATGTGAAAAGCCTTTGGGTAAAAATTATTTTATTATTGATTATGATCCAAAAGATATCCTAGATGAATATTCTAGAATGATGGATGAGGATAATATCTTAGCTTGCGAATACAGCTCTTATGAAATTATGAGCAAAATTGAAAAAATCCAATATGCTCCAAAAGTTTTTTTAGATCATCTTAAGCAAGAGCATATTAAACATTTTTTTGAACAATTTAATATAGGTGTTTATCAAGGATTTTCTAATGCGAGCTGTTCTTTAAAACTTACTAAAATACTTAAAGCAAATATCATAGACTTTGAAAGGAAATACAAAAGCTGTGGCTATGGATTTTTAAATTTAAATGCTGAGCTAGCTTTCAAAAGTGCTGCTGCTACAATGTTAGATGCTTATGATAGTGGTTGTGATTTTCTAGTGGTTGAGGATTTTTATTCTTTTTATATGTTTGACAAATGCTATAAAGAATTACAAGCTATTTCAAATAGAAATTTTGAAGATTTTTATATTTTAAGTTTTGCAGAGCTTGCAAATTTAGCCCTAGGTATAGTACCATATACTTTAAAAAAACACAAATTAAAAGTGAGTTTAATCAATGAAAATCGCTCTTGAATGTAAAGATTTAATTTTAGAAAAAACTTTAGAAATTGCCTTGAAAGATTTTTTAGTTTTAAAAAAAGATTGTGATTTTTTAGTCTGTGATGAAAAAATCAATACACAAAAACCACAATTCATCATCAATAAAAAATCAAATTTTTTAACCCCACCTTTTAATATGCAAGAATTGCTTAATGCCTTAAATGATTTCAATGCAAGTTTGCAAAGCATTGCTTATAAGATTGCTATGCGTGAGAAAAAACTTATGAATCAAAAATGTGAAGCCATTTTAGAGCAATTGCGTCAAGAAAGTCATGAAAAAATCGATGCGATATTTGATCTTTACAAAACAGAGTTAAAAAACCTCATCAAAGAAGAAAATAATAATGCATAAAACACAAGAATATCAAAGCGTAAGAGATTTTTTAAAAAATTACAAAGAAGATAAAAAAACAAACTCAAAAAAACAAACTCAAAAAATTTACACCACCATAGAAAGTGGAATCTATAAAGGTAAAAAAATTTTACTTCCTAGTCTAGATACCACAAGAAGTACCAAAAGCATAGTAAAATCTTGTGTTTTTAATGTTTTGCGTTTTTCTTTACAAGATAAGGTTTTTATAGAAGCCTTTGGAGGAAGTGCTTTGATGGCATTAGAGGCAAGAAGCAATGGTTGTTTAAAAAGTTATGCCATAGAAAAAGATAAAAAGGCTTATGAAATCGCTTTAAAAAATGCATCTAGTATTGATCAAAACACCATTTGCTTTAATGATGATACTTTTAAAAAAACTCCTCAAATTATTCAAAATTTCAAAGAAGATATTGTTTTATATCTTGATCCGCCTTTTGACATTAGAGAAGGTTTTTTTGATATTTATAAAAAAACTTTAAAATTGATAGAAAATATACAAAATTCAAATGTAAAAATCATTATTATAGAACATCACAGTACTTTTAAAACTCCAATTAAAATACAAAATTATGAAAAAACAAAAGAAAAAAAATTTGGCTCAACCACTCTAAGCTTTTACTCCTTTATGTAAATTTGGAACTTTTTTTGCTTTAATTTATGAAAATAGCATAGATTAAAGGAAGAATCGATGAGAATATTATTTTTAAGCTTAGTGCTAAGTCTAAGCGTTTTTGCAGCTACTATCAAAGAACTTACCAATGTAGTAGGTGTTAGAGATAACCAACTTATAGGATATGGTTTGGTTGTTGGTTTAAATGGAAGTGGAGATGGCACAAGTAGCGAATTTACTCTACAATCTATTTCAAATATGCTTCAAGGTATGAATGTAAAAATTAGCCCAGGTGATATTAAATCAAAAAACACAGCAGCAGTAATGGTTACAGCAAAACTTCCTGCTTTTGCAAGAAGTGGGGATAAGCTTGATGTAAGTGTAGCTTCTTTAGGCGATGCCAAATCTTTACAAGGTGGAACCTTACTTATGACGGCTCTAAAAGGGGTTGATGGAGAAATTTATGCAGTAGCCCAAGGATCTTTAGCAATAGGTGGACTTAGTCCAAGACCAGGTGCAGCAGGAACACACTCAACCTCAGCAAATGTTATCAATGGTGCAGTAGTAGAAAGAGAAATTCCACAAAACTTTAGTCAAAGTGAAGATTTGGTTTTAAGTTTAAAAGAAGCAGATTTTAAAACAGCTAATAATATAGAAAGAGTTTTAAATACTATTTTTGATACAGATATAGCAAAGGCTTTAGATTCTAGAACTATAAAATTAACAAAACCTGAAGAATTTTCTCATGTTGAATTTATGGCAAGAGTATTAGAGCAAGATATAGCTTATACTCCAGAAAGTAAAGTAATCATCGATGAAAGAACAGGAACTATCGTAGCAGGTGTAAATATAGAAGTTGAACCTATATTAATTACTCATAAAGATATCACTATAAAAATCGATCCAAACAATACCGTAGCTTTAGGACAAAATGAAATCGATATGAAAGATGGTGGTATTTTAGATCCAGTATCTAATACTTTAAAAATCACAAACAACAAAACAACAGTAGCAAACATAGCTAGAATGTTAAATAAACTTGGAGCAGCGCCAAATGATATCATAGCTATTATGCAAAATCTAAAAAGAGCTGGTGCGATTAGTGCTGAATTAGAGGTGATATGATGAGAGTTGATAATTATTTAGCGAGCAAAAACTATAGCAGTGAGCTTTATGAAAGTATTACTAAACACAATAACAGCTACAAGGCTGCTAAAAACTATGCAGATAGTGCTTTTAAAAATGATTTAACTCATATACAAACATTAAATGATGAAGATAAAGCTTTAAAAGAACAAACTGATGCTTTTGAAGCTTTTTTAATCAAAAGCGTTTTGGATATTTCTTTAAAACAAGAAAATTCTTTATTTGGAAAAGACGCAAGCGATGAAATTTATTCATCTATGTACAATGATACTATGAGTAAAGCATTAAGCGGGGGGTTAGGTTTTTCAAAATTATTATTTGATTATTTAAAAGAAAGGGGTTAAGTTATTTTTTTAAGTGTCGATATAGTTCTTAGAGTTTTTCAATAGAACTGGAGGCTTAAAATGATAAACCCTATACATCAAAGTTATGTAGCTCAAGTTGCTACTAATGATTTAAATAAAACAGAAAACAAAGAAAACAACAAGGCAAAAGAAACTCAAAAGGTAGAAGAGAGTAAGGCATCTTTGATTGCTTCACAAATAAAAAATGGCGCGTATAAAATAGACTTACAAGCCACTTCTAAAGCAATAGCAGATTCTTTATTATAATTTTTATCCTTTTTTGGGTTAGTGCCTAAGAAAGGATAAAAAATGGTTAAACAACACTTAGACGAAACAAATTCTATTTTAGAAAAACTCATCAATCTTACTTTAGAAGATATAACCCAAATTCAAGCCGCTAATCACCAACATGTTAGCAAAAGCGTAGAGGAAAAAACTAAACTTGTAAATGACTTTCAAATTGCTAAAAAAAATCTTGATAAGGCTTTAATAGAACTTAGCAATCAAGGAAACAATAAAGGCTTAGATGAACTTTTAGATGATGAAGATAAAGAAAAACTTGCTCTTTTAAAGCAAAATTTAAATACCTTGCACCAAAAAAATAAAGAATACGCTAAATTAGCTCTTATTATTAAAAATTTTTACGACAATCTCTTAAATACAATGTTTGAACAAAATGGAACAAATAATGCTTATGGAGATCAAAAAACAATTCCAGATTCATTATTTAAGATCAATGTTTAAAGGTTAAGTCATGGGAATTTTTGATAGCTTATATACAGGGGTTAGCGGTATTAGAGCTGCTGAACTTCAAATCAATACCACAGGTAACAATATCTCTAATGCAAATGCGGTGTTTTATACTAGACAAAGAGCTGTACAAAGTTCGGGTATGTCTCTTGATAGAGGTGGCTTACACCTAGGGACAGGTACGCAAATTGATACTATTAAAAGATTACATGATGAGCATTCTTATTATGAGTTAAAAAACGCTACCACCCAGCAAAACTATACAAATTACTTAGGACAAATTTTACAAGAAGCAAGCCAAAGATTTCCTGATATGCAAGGAACTGGTATTTTACAAGATTATAAAAACTACTATGATGCGTGGAATAACTTTGCTTCTAATCCAAGTGATGGAGCAAGTAAAATAGATCTTGTTAATAGCGCAAATACATTAACTCAAAACATACAAAAAACCTTACAAGATCTTAATAAAATGCAACAAACTGTCAATGAGCAAATCAAGCAAACTGTAGATGAAATTAATAATATTGGTCAAGAAATTGCAAATATTAACAAACAACTTGAAAATGAAGAAGTTTTACCTACCGATAATGCAAATCAATTAAGAGATAAAAGAGATGAGCTTGAACTTAGACTTTCAAAATTAGTCAATGCAGTAGCTTGGAAAGGAACAAGCTCTCAAGATAGTACTTTAGAATCTACCATGACTGATTCTGGAAGATACTATGATTTAAGCATTCAAGGCTTTAGTATAGTCAATGGCTCTAGCTTTCACCCTTTAAAACTAGACAATAATAACCCTAATGGTTTTTATCAAATTTATTATGAAGTAAATGATGAAAACCGCTATGATTTAACAAGCAAAATTTCAGGCGGACAGCTTGGTGCTCAACTTGATCTTAGAGGTAGAAATTATGATGGCAATCACGATACTTATAGTGATGGAAAATTACAAGAGTATAAAGATATGCTCAATACCTTTACAAAAACACTTATAACCCAAACTAATAATGTCTATGCTCAAGCAGCTACAGATAGAGTTAATTCAGATGATTTAAAAGGTTTAAAGCCTGATACTTCTTTAATGAGCTATGATAAAAATATCCAAGCAGGAAGCTTTGACATCACAATTTATGATGAAAAAGGTAATCCTGTAGCTACTAGAACTATAAAAATTGATGTTAATACCACTATAGAAGATGTTGTTAAGCAAATCAACGCAGATATAGATGATAATAAAAATGGTCAAAGTGGCGATGACTTAAATGATTATTTTCAAGCTTTTTATCATTATGATGGAAAAAGTGATAGCGGAAATTTCCAAATCAATGGCTTAAAAAAAGGTTATAAAATAGCCTTTAAAGACAATGGCACAAATTTCCCAGGCGCTTTAAATGTATCTTCATTTTTTAATGGTCAAGATGCAAGTAGCATTAATGTAAATTCAAGTATTAGAAATGATCCAAATAGCTTAAAAGCTAGTTCAAACGGAGTTGATGGAAATAACGATGTAGCCAATGCTATGTTGCAACTTCAAAATCAAAAAGTAAATTTTTATAATAAAGATGGTACAGTAGATACTATGACTTTAGATGGATACTATAGAAAATTTACAGGTCAAATTGCTTCAGATGCTGAAAGCAATGGCTTTGCGCACGCAACTAATATGACAGTATTTAATACAGCCTATGCAGAATATCAATCAAAAAGTGGTGTAAATACTAATGAAGAATTAGCAGCGCTCATACAATATCAAGCAAGTTATGGCGCTGCAGCTAAAATCGTAACTACTGTTGATCAAATGCTTGAAACCTTGCTTGGTTTAAAATCTTAATGCAAATTAAAGCTCTTTTAGATGAAGCAATTTTAAGCAAAAACACTCAAAAAGAGCTTTTTTCTCATCCTGATCCTTTACAAATTGCAAGTGTTTATAAAGATGAAAATATAGCCTTACTTTGTGCTTTATTTGCCTATGGGAATGCTAAAAATATTGTAAATTTTTTAAACAAACTTGATTTTTCCTTACTTGAAAGAAATGATGAGATTATTAAAAAAGAATGCAAAGATCTAAAATACCGCTTTCAAAATCATCAAGATATAGCTCAAATTTTCATCACACTCAAACGCTTAAAAAATGAAAATAGCATAGAAAATATTTTTACCAAAGCTTATCAAAAAGAACAAAATATCACACATGCAATAAAAGCTTTCATAGAAACAATTTATAAGCTTAATCCTTATAAAAGTTATGGTTATGAGTTTTTCTTTTCAAAAGAATTTAAAACTCCAAAAGGTCCTTTAAAAAGATACAACATGTATCTTAGGTGGATGGTAAGAAAAGATGAATTAGATTTAGGTTTGTTTAAAAATATAGACAAAAAAGACTTACTCATACCCTTAGATACTCATACTCATAAAGTTTCATTAAAACTTAAGCTTTTAAAGCGTAAGATTTATGATTTTAAAAGTGTTTTAGAGCTTACGCAAAGTCTTAAAAAATTTGATCCTGCTGATCCTATAAAATATGATTTTGCTCTATATAGAATCGGACAAAACAAGGAAAGCTTATGGAGCTTGAATTAACTTATTATGTGATTTTATTTTTTGTTGCTGCTTTTGCAGGCTGTGTTGATGCGATTGTAGGTGGTGGTGGACTTATTACTATACCTGCTTTATTTGCTTGTGGGATCCCTCCTCATTTAGCTCTAGCTACTAATAAACTTCAAAGCACCTTTGGCTCACTCACTGCGGTTTTAGCTTATAGAAAATCCATGCACATAGAAAAGATAGCTTTAGGAATTTTATTTACCGCTATTGGTGCAGCCATTGGAACTTATGCAGTTTTACTAATAGATCAAAATGCTGTTAAAATTATTGTATTAATTTGCCTTATTTTAATCTTTTTATATACTATTTTCAAACCTGATTTAGGTCATGTACATAATAAAGCTAAAATGAGCACCACAAGCTTTCAAATCACTTTTGGTTTATTACTTGGCTTTTATGATGGTTTTTTAGGGCCTGGAACCGGGTCTTTTTGGATTTTTGCTTGTGTGATATTTCTTGGTTTTAGTATGAAAAATGCAAGCATTAATACTAAAATCTTAAATTTTACTAGCAATGTAGTAGCCTTAGGGGTATTTTTATACTCTTATGAAGTACTTTGGAAAGTTGGTATTTTAATGGGTATAGGTCAAATTTTAGGCGCCTTTGTAGGCTCAAAACTAGTTTTAAAAACACAAGGAACTTTTATCAAAAAACTTTTTTTAACTATGGTTGCTTTAACTATAGCTAAGGTTGCTTATGATTATCTTGCTTAAATTCCTTGACTAATTTGCCACATAGGTAAAAATACACCCAAGGCCAAAACTAAAATCAAACTCGCCATAAAAATTGTCATCAAAGGTTCTAAAATAACCAAAAGTCTTTGGGTGTAATTTTCTTTTTTATATTCATAAAATAAAGCAAGCTCATAAGTACTTTCATCTAATTTAGAACTTTTTAAAGCTAAATTTAACATTCTTATCACAAAAGGCTCAAAAAGCCTTGTGTTAGAAAAAGCTTGAGCTAAATCAAATCCTGATTCAAATGAAGTCTTTACAATAAACATTTTATTTTTAAAAAATTGATTTTCTATACCTTCACACGCATATTCAAAAGCTCTTTTTATATCCACACCTGCTTTTAATAAATATGAAAAAATTAAGAAAAAACAAAATTTATCTTGAAAAAATATTATTTTTCCAAAAATGGGAGAATAAAAAAGAATTTCATGAAAAAATAAAGACTTTCTAAAAGAATAAGCAAACATTATAAAAAATCCAATACCTAATAAAATAAATACATAAAAATGTTTAAAAAAATCTCCTACAATAAAAAGAATTTGAGTGATTTTTGGTAAATCTAATTCAAGTTGCAAAAATAAAGTTTTAAATTCAGGTAAAACCAAAATCATCAGTACAAAAAAAGCTAAAATAATACATGTAAAAACGAAAAGTGGATAAGTTATAGCCTTTTTAAACTGCTTAAAACTATGAAGGTTTTTCTCTTTTAGATTAATGATAATCTCAAAAGCCTTATATAAATCCTCCTTACCATCACAAATTTTTAAAACAGCACATTCTCTAGAATTTAAAACATTTCTAAAAGCTTCATTGTAAGAGCTTCCATTTTTGAGTTTATTATAAATCACATTAAATATTTTAGCTACATATACATCATGATTTGATCTTGCAAACTCTAAAATAGCCTCTTGTAAGCTTAATCCTGCTTTTAAAACCATACTTAAATCTTTAAGGATAAAAATAAGCTCTTCTTCTTTAATTTTATGTTTTGTTACTCCAAAATACTCTTCAATACTAATAATATTTTCAAATGATTTTTGTGCAAGATTTCTAGCTTCATATAGATTTTTGGCCTTAATTATACATTGCTTTTGCTCTTTGTCTAAAGTATAAAAAATAATAAATTTTTTCAAAAACTAATCTTTCTTAGCTCATCTAAACTTGTTAAACCAAGCTTAACTTTTTCCAAAGCATCCCTACCTAAAGTTAAAAAGCCTTTTTTTAAAGCATAAGTTAAAATATTTTCATAATTTGCATTATTTTCTATCATACTTTTTAAATTATGATCTAAAAACAAAAATTCAGCCACCATTAAACGCCCTTTATATCCACTATGCATACACTTAGCACAACCCTTTGCTTTATAAATTTTTCCTTCAAAAACTTGATTTTGAAAATGAAATTTTTCATCGCTAAGTTCTTTACATTCACATAGTTTTCTTACCAAGCGTTGGGCTATAATCAAATTAAGCGCATAAGCTATTAAATATTCTTTTGCACCCATATGCTTCATTCTAAAAATAGCTTCTATAGCACCATTAGTATGCAAGGTGCTTAAAACTAAATGTCCACTTAAAGAAGCTTTTAAAACTATATCTAAACTCTCCTCATCTCTGATTTCACCCACCATAATCACATCAGGATCTTGCCTTAAAACCGCTCTTAAAGCTTTATGAAAATCAAAGCCAGTTTTAGAATTTAACAAAATTTGCTGAGCATGTTTAAGTTTATATTCTATAGGATCTTCTAGGGTAATGATTTTTTTATTTTGGTCAAGCTCATTTAAAATAGCATGCATAAAAGTACTTTTACCACTCCCTGTTGGCCCACAAAATAAAATCAAACCATAGGGTGCATTTATATATGTTTTTAACGAGGTTAAATTTTCTTCTTTAATAAAAAGTCTATCAAGTTTTAAAACATACTCATCTTGTTTTAAAATTCTAAGCACCACACTTTGCCCAAATAACAAAGGCATAATTGAAATTCTAAAATCATATTTTTGCTCTAAAATAATCTTAGAAAAACTCCCATCTTGGGCTTGTCTTTGCTCTGCTACATTAAGTAAGGCAATGATTTTTATATGCATTAATAAAGCCTGATAAGAACTCATATCAAAACTATGGATATATTTTAATTCTCCATCTATTCTAAATCTTATCAAAACTTCATTTTCCAAAGGCTCCAAATGAATATCACTTGCTCTTAAAAAACAAGCATAAGTTAAAATTAAATTCAAAAACTGCTCTAATAAAAACTCATCTTTATTTCCATCACTTTTTAAATTAAGCTCTAATTTATCAAGATAGTTTTGAAAGCAAATTAAAAATTTAATCCTTTCTAGTAAGAATTTAAATTGTGTAAAATCACAAAGAAAAATTTTAACAACCTTTAAGCGGTATAAATTTTGTATTTTTTCTAAAATACTCTCATCTAAAGGTTTTAAAGAAGCTATATGAATACTTTCATCATCTTCATAAAAACAAAAAATATTATATTGTTCTATTAAAGAAAAAGGTAAAACATGAAGATACTTTTCTATTTTGAGAGTTTGATTTAAGTCTAAAATTTCTAATTTATACTCTAAAGCCAATTCTTGCAAAGAAAGTTCATTTAAAGTTTTTATTGCTTTTATATCATTCAAAATAATTTCCTAAAAGTTTTTCATACTCTTCTTTAGCTTTTAAAGCATCTTCATGCTTTCCAAGTTTTAATTTAGCATTGATAAAAACTAGCCACGCCTCTTTTTCTAATAACTCAAATTCATTTGCCTCAATAGCCCAAAAAATAGCCTTTTGATAATCTTTTATTTGATAAAAATATTTAGCTAAATTTAGGGCATTTTCATAACTTGGATGATTAATAAATTTTTCATAAAATACATTTTGCTCAAAACTTTCATTTTGAATATTCATTGCATTTAAAAAAGACAAACAAATTAAAAAATTAAAACATATCATCTTCATGTTCAAAACCTAATTCTTTTAAACTCAACACTTTTTTATCAGCTCTTATTAAACTTGGCTTGATGATAAAAACTATTTCACTAATATCTTCTAAATTTTGCTTTCCTTGAAACAAAGCACCAAAAAGTGGTATTTTAGACAAAGCACTTACTTCATTATGATTACTAATCGTATTTTTACTAATCAATCCACCCAAAATTAAAGTTTGCCCATCATCAACTTCAACTACAGTAGAAAGCTTTTTTTGTATGGTATCAGGCGCTATATTTCTTGGTTTATTTTGTCTGTGATTATCAACACTATATTTAAAATCACTCAAACTAGGATTTATTCTAAGCATGATTTTGTGATCATCTGAAATTTCAGGCAAAATATTTAGTAAAATTCCTACAAAAATAGAATAATTATTATAAGTTTCACTAATGGTTGTACCATTTTCAGTGCCCTTAGAG
This sequence comes from Campylobacter sp. FU_520, assembly GCF_025772385.1. Classification (NCBI taxonomy): domain Bacteria; kingdom Pseudomonadati; phylum Campylobacterota; class Epsilonproteobacteria; order Campylobacterales; family Campylobacteraceae; genus Campylobacter; species Campylobacter sp. FU_520. The sequence continues at coordinate 43,420 of NZ_JAKMRZ010000003.1, forward strand.
CTTTCTTTTACTTGATAATTAATCGTATCACCTATGGAAATAATAGCTTGTTGATTATTAAGTGCCATGAGTTTTGGGTTAGAAAGTACAGTAGTTTTACCATTTTCTTGTAATAAATTTAAAATAGCCTTAGTTTCAACATTGGCTTTAAGATTGATATTTCTAACACCACCTTTATTAATTATAAAATCATTATCATCTCCATTAAGTTTAAAAGCAAGTTCTTGCCAGTTAATCCCACTTGAATGACTTTTATTTAAATGTACTGCAACTATACTTACATCAATTAAAACTTGCTTTTTAAGTCTTTTATTTAAATCTTTTAAATATTTTTCAACACTTGTAAGCTCATACAAAGTAGCATTTAAAGTGATAATCCCTGCATTAGTATTAATAATAGGCTTAGTTGTATTTTCATCTAATAAAGCTTGTATTTCTTCTGAAATTTTTTCCCAAAAATCAAACTTATCTGTGCTAATGACTAGATTATCTGCTTCTTTAGTGCTATCATAATCGCCTTGTTTAGGTCTTGAATCCACTGAAGCTTTAGTAATGCTTTGCCCTTCTCTAATAGAGCTTATATAATGCACTTTAAAAGTTTTAACTTGTCTTCCATAAATTTTTAAAATATTTTTTTCATACTCATAAGCAAGATTATTTTCCATCAATAAAAGTTTAAAAATTTCTCTTAAAGACATTTTTCTTATGTGTAGATAATTTTGGGTATGATTTAACTTTTCTCTAGCTAATGAATCTTTTATTATAATACTAAAACCACATTCTCTACCAAGTTCATTTAAAATTTCAATCAAAGAAGTTTTATTTTCTACACTTATATCAAAAAAGCGCTGATGGCACTGTGAGGCAAAAACATTTGTAAAAGTTAAAATACTAATAAATAAAAATATTATTTTTTTCATACAATTTTAAAACCATGATTTTTTCTTCCTTTATCAATATAACTTGAGAATTTTTAATCTCAACAATCTTAAAACCTTCAATATCATCATTCAAAATATACCATTTATCATTAATCTTAACTTTATTAGAAACGATAGCTTGTAAGGAAAAATCAGATTTTATATTTGTAGTTTTTTGAAAAAAAGGATCTTGAATCAAAGAAAAATCAACATCATTACAACTTTGACTCAAAAATGGGTACTTAGCACCAAAAGCACCAAGCACCCATAAACTCACAAGTAAAAATCGAAGCAAATTTTAGTTTTCATTACTAAAATCAGCACTTGCTAAGCGTTTAAGTTGTCTATAACGGCGTTGTGCTTCTGCTTTATTTTTTTCAAATAATTCTTTTGCTTGTTCAGGATTTGATTTTTTAAGTGAGCTATAACGCACCTCATTCAACAAAAAGCTTTCATATAAATCCCAATCAGGCTCTTTAGAAGAAATTGTTAAAGGATTTTTACCTTCAGCTTCTAAACGCGGATCATAAATATAAGTTGGCCAATATCCACATTTTGTAGCAAGCTCTGCTTGATTTCCTGAATTTCCAAGCCCACCTTTAATACCATGAGCTATACAAGGAGAATAAGCTATAATCAAAGAAGGCCCATCATAAGCTTCTGCTGCCATTACAGCTTTTAACAATTGCGCATAGTTTGCATTAGAATTTACTTGAGCCACAAAAATATAACCATAAGTCATAGCAATTTGACCTAGATCTTTTTTCTGCACTGGCTTACCTGCTGCAGCAAACTGGGCTACTGAGCCTGTTCTTGAAGATTTTGAGCTTTGACCTCCTGTATTAGAATACACTTCAGTATCAAGCACTAAAATATTTACATTTTCACCACTTGCTAAAACATGATCAAGTCCACCATAACCTATATCATAAGCCCAACCATCACCACCAAAAATCCAATGTGATTTTTTACTTAAATAGCTTTTAAGCTCTAAAATATCATTTACAGCTTTAATTTGTTTATTTTCTTCTAATAATGGCACTAACTTATCTCTTAATTCTAGTGAAGTTTTAGAATCTTCTTTATTTGCAATCCATTCTTTATATAATGCAGAAAGTGCATTAGGAACTTCTTGCATACTTTCATTCATGATTTGCTCTATTTTATGTCTTGTTGTTTCAGTTGCTATTTTCATACCAAGACCAAATTCAGCATTATCTTCAAATAAAGAATTACCCCAAGCTGGTCCATGACCATTTTTATTACTTTTTCTATATGGAGTTGAAGGAGCTGAACCACCATAAATAGAACTACAACCCGTTGCATTAGCAATAATCATTCTTTCACCAAATAATCTAGTGATTAAAGTGATATAAGGAGTTTCTCCACATCCTGGACATGCTCCATGGAATTCAAATAAAGGTTGAGCAAATTGAATACCTTTTGCATTTTCTCTATTTAAGATATTATCTTTATAACTTACTTTTTTGAATAAATAATCTGCATTTTCTTGCTCACCATGATCAAGCTCTTCACCTAGTGGCACCATTACTAAAGATTTTTCTTTAGTAGGACACTCATGCACACAAAGCTCACAACCTGTACAATCAAGCGGTGAAACTTGAATTTTGAAATTTAATTTTTGCTCTTTTACGCCTTTTGCATTTAAGCTATGTTCTTTTACGCCTGCTGGAGCATTTTCTAATTCTTTTTCATCTATTAAAAATGGTCTAATAACTGCATGTGGACATACTGAGGCGCATTGATTACACTGAATACAATTAGTTTCTATCCATCTTGGCACCATAACACCGACGCCTCTTTTTTCATACTCGGTAGTACCATGCTCAAAACTACCATCTTCATAGCCCAAAAATGCCGAAACTGGTAAATCATCACCCTTAGCCGCATTCATAGGTTTTGCGATTTTTTCAACAAACTCAGTACCCTTATAAGCTATAGTTTCTTCTTTTGCTTCATCAGCTAAATTTGCCCAAGAAGGATCAATATCAACTTTTACAAGTCCATCTGCACCTACATCAATAGCTTTATAATTCATCTCAACTATAGCATCACCTTTTTTGCTATATGATTTATAAGCTAATTCTTTCATATATTTTTGTGCATCTTCAAAAGGAATGATATTAGCAAGTTTGAAAAATGCTGATTGCATGATTGTATTTGTTCTACTACCTAGTCCTATTTCCCTAGCAAGTTTTGTAGCATTAATAATATAAAAATTAATTTCTTTTTGCGCTAAAACCCTCTTAACTGCGTTAGGAATTTTTTTAATAGTTTCTTGTGCACTCCAAATACTATTTAAAAGGAAAGTTCCGCCTTTTCTAATACCCGCTAAAACATCATAAATTTCTAAATACGCAGCCACTGAACACGCTACAAAATGCGGTGTAGAAACTAAGTAAGTTGAAGTGATAGGTTTTTTAGAAAATCTTAAATGGCTTCTTGTATAACCACCTGATTTTTTAGAATCATAAGCAAAATAAGCTTGCGCATAAAAGTCTGTTTTATCCCCTATAATTTTAATAGAGTTTTTATTCGCCCCCACAGTACCATCAGCACCAAGTCCATAGAATAAGCACTCTATAGTACTTTCATCACCTAAAGAAATTTTTTCTCCCACAGGTAATGAAGTAAAAGTCACATCATCATTAATTCCTATAGTAAAACCATCTTTTGGATTTGCTTGATTTAGATTTTCAAAAACTGCTATTAGCTGAGCAGGATCAACATCTTTCGAAGAAAGTCCATATCTACCACCAACGATTAAAGGTGCTTTTTCTTTTCCATAATATGCACTTTTCAAATCTAAATATAGTGGCTCACCTAAACTTCCTGGCTCTTTAGTTCTATCTAAAACAGCTATTTTTTCAACACTTTGAGGCATTACATCAAATAAATATTTTAAACTAAATGGTCTATATAAATGAACTTTTAAAACCCCTACTTTTTCGCCTTTGCTGTTTAAATGATCCACAACCTCTTTTAAAGCTTCAGTCACTGAACCCATTGCTACTACAATGCGTGTTGCGTTTTTATCCCCATAATATACAAAAGGCTTGTATTCTCTTCCTGTAATTTTTGAAATTTCTTGCATATATTCATTAACAATATCAGGAATAGCTTCATAATATTTATTTGCTAACTCTCTTGTTTGAAAATAAATATCATCATTTTGAGCTGTACCTCTTGTTTTTGGATTTTCTGGATTTAGACAGGAATTTCTAAATTCTAATAAAGCTTCACGGTCAAGCAAACGATCAAAATGCGCATAATCCATCACTTCGATTTTTTGGATTTCATGGCTTGTTCTAAAACCATCAAAAAAATGCATAAAAGGCACTCTACCTTTAATAGCTGCTAGGTGTGCAACACCTGCTAAATCCATACTTTCTTGCACAGAATGTGAGCAAAGCATAGCAAAACCTGTTTGTCTTGCAGCATAAACATCTTGATGATCTCCAAAAATAGATAATGCTTGAGAAGCTAAAGCTCTAGCTGCCACATGGATAACCCCAGGTAAAAGCTGACCTGCGATTTTATACATATTTGGTATTTTTAATAAAAGCCCTTGAGATGCTGTATAAGTAGTAGTTAAAGCACCTGCTTGTAAAGAACCATGAACTGTCCCTGCCGCTCCTGCTTCACTTTGCATTTCTACGACTTTAACCGGTACTCCAAAAAGATTTTTTTTACCTTGAGAAGCCCATATATCAGTATAATCTGCCATAGGAGAGCTTGGGGTAATAGGATAAATTCCAGCAACCTCTGTGAATGCATAGGCAGCATAAGCTGCCGCTTCGTTACCATCCATTGTTTTCATTATTTTACTCATTTAATTATCCTTATAATTAAAATAATTACTTAAAATCAATAGCTACTTTATCTTTAATTGTCTTAAACAATGATAAAAATTTTTTATTATTTGTGTGTATGGGGTTTGAATGTGAAATTATCGGATATTTTTTATATGTTTTACAGCTTCATAAGTATTTTCAAAAAGTGGAATTTTAAATTTAGCCAAACTTTCCTTGCTTTCATAACCACTACTTACTGCTATAGGTTTAATACCTGCATTACAAGCTGCTTGAATATCTAAATGAGTATCTCCGATCATAAATGCATTTTCTTTGCTTTTAGATAATTTTTCTAAAGCTAACAAAATAGGCTCAGCATTTGGTTTTGGGTAAGTTACATCATCTCTACCTATGATAACTTTAAAATACTCTCCTATACCCAAATGATCAAGTAAAGGTTTGGAAAATTTAGAACTTTTAGTCGTTACAACGGCTAAATCAGCAAATAAACTAGCCTCATATACACTTTCTTTTGCCAAAGAAAGCAAAGAAGTTTGCTCTATATAGATTTTTTGATATACGCTTCTGTAAGCATTAATATACTCACTTGTTTTTTCTTTTGGCACTCCAAGTTTTTCAAAAGCTACATCTAAAGGAAAGCCTATTAAAGCTTTAATGGCTTCATGATCTCTTAAAGGCTCGCCAAAAGCTTTAAAAGCAGCATCAAATCCATCTAAAATGGCACTTGTAGAGTCTATCAAAGTGCCATCTAAGTCAAATAAAATTGTCTTTTTTAACAAAGCTTATTCTTTAATAAAAAATTTTGCTTCCACGCGTCTATTTTGCGCACGACCTTCTTTAGTGTCATTGCTTGCTTTTGGCTTATCAAAACCATAGCCTTTAGTTGCAATTTTTTCTTTAGCAACACCTGTCTTTTCAAGTTCTTTTGCAACTGCCTTAGCACGCTCTAATGATAATTTTTGATTATAAGCTTTAGGGCCTGTGCTATCTGTGTGACCTTCTAAAATAGTATAATATTGTGGGTTTTCTTCTAAAACCTTACCTACTTCTTGGATTTTTTGTGCAAACTCAGGGTTTATACTAATTTGATCAAAACCAAAATGCCCTTCAAGTGCTATTGTCTTTTCACAACCTATATGATCAAGCAAAGCACCTTTTCTTGGTTCTGGACATGATTTATCTATTTGTTTTGCTTGCGGTTTTTCTTCGATTTGTTTAGTTGTAGTTTGAGGAGTTTTTGGAGCTTTATTGCCAAAATAAAAACTCAAGCCAACACTAGAAATCAAATTATGCTCACCATTATTGAATTTAATTTGATCTCTTGCTTCAAGTCTTAAAGCTAAGTCTTCGCCAAGTGCAAATTTAAAACCCGCACCATATTGAGCAAACATACCGCTTTTATTTTCATAAGCTCCATGGCTTAAATACTCATAACCCGTTCCTAACAAACCATATAAATATACATGATTAGCTAGATCAATTCCTTTAATAGCATTTACATAAAATCTTGAAACACTAGTATCTGTATGTGCATTATCGTTTGGATTGTTATATTTTGCATTATCATAATACTCTAAGCCAAGCTCAGCTTGATCTATCCATAAATCATCATAATGATAACCAAATCTTAAACCCACTCCACCATAATTTTTAAGATCTAAATTTCCTTCTGGGGTTGTATAGTTAAAGGTTGGAGTGATTTCTATTTTACTAGCATCAAAAGCAAACAAAACACTAGCTAAACTAACTAATCCTATAATTTTTTTCATAAACTATCCTTAAATAATGAAAATAAATTGAATATTATATAAAAAGAAGATTAAAATAAAATAAGCCCCTTTTTGGGAAAGGGGCTTAAATTTACTACAAAAAGGAGGTTTCCCTGATCGGACTTTGAAATTATAAAAGTTTATTCTAAACAAAAAATCCTTTGATTTTAAACAAAACAAAAATATATGAAAAAATGTGATTTTAAAAATAAAAGAGAGAATGGATCCAAAAAATGGATCCAAAAAAAGATTAACGTTTAGAGAATTGCGGGCTTCTTCTTGCTTTTCTGCGACCGTATTTTTTACGCTCAACAGTTCTACTATCTCTAGTAAGAAGTCCTTTTGGTTTTAATAATGCTCTAAAATCTGCGTCCATAGCAGCTAAAGCTCTTGAAATACCATGTCTTAAAGCTTCAGCTTGAGCGCTGTATCCACCGCCTAAAGTTGTTGCTTTAATATCCATAGAAGTTTCTTGTTTAGTTACTAATAAAGGCTGAACTACTTTTAATTTTATAGCTTCATGTCCGCCAAGCCAAGTGTTTAAATCCATACCATTAACGATGATTTTACCACTACCAGCTTTTACCCAAACTTTAGCTACAGCGGTTTTTCTTTTACCTGTTGCGTATGTTGTTGCCATGATTATTTTCCTTTATTAGCAATTTGAGCAGTATGAGGGTGTTCGCTACCTGCATAAATTTTTAATTTTTTAAGCATAGCTCTACCTAGGTTTGTTTTAGGTAGCATACCACGAACTGCTAATTTATATAATTTAACTGGATTTTTTTCTAATAAATCACCAAATTTTTCACTTTTTACGCTTCCAAAATACCCTGAATGTCTGTGGTATAGTTTATCTTCTGCTTTATTTGCACCTGTGAAAACTGCTTTAGAAGCATTGATAATGATTACATAATCTCCACAATCAACATTTGGAGTATAGCAAGGTTTATTTTTACCTCTTAAAATAGTCGCTACTTCTGTTAAAAGACGACCAAAACGCTTTCCTTCAGCGTCTAAAACGATCCATTCGCGTTTTACTTCGTTTGGCTTTGTTATCTTTGTCATCATCTTACCTTTGCCAAAAATTTTTTTTAAAAATGAGATTATAATTATTTTAGCTTAATTAATACTTAATTTAAGAATACTTAAAGCTTAAATATTTTGATTAATTCTTGCAGATAAAAGTAAAATAGCACATTTTAAGTAAGTTCTTTATAAAATAACTTTTTATTATATTAAAAATAAGGTTTTATTTTGTTTTCTTTAAAATTTAAAACTCAAGAATATAGAATTTGCAAGCATTGCTCAGAATTTAACCCTGACAAAGACGCTAAATTTTGTATATTTTGCGGAAAAGAATTATACCATGTTGCAAGACAAAAATTTGATTATATTTATAGTAAAAATCCTGCTATCATGGTTGCTTTTTTGGCAAAAGTTGCCAAAGTAGATAATAAAATCATTACTCAAGATTTATCTAAATTTATATCTTCTTTGCTTGATAAGATAGAAATGTTTTATACTAAAGAGTATAGTGGCTTTAGAAATACTTATGCAAGTATTTTTGAGTATGAGAAAAGTCAAGGCAGAAGCATTAGTGAGCTTTGCTCTAACATACGCATAAGCAAGGAAGAAGCGGATTTTCTTGTATGTTTATTGCTTGATCTAATATATTATGATAAACAAATGAGTGCAAATGAAAACACCTTAATGGAAAATATCATCATAGGACTTGGATTAAACCTCATAAGCTTTAGAGAAATAAAAATAAGATATGAACAAATTTATAATTTCACACATGAAAACACTCAACAAAAACAAGAAAAACACCAAGATGAAATAAAAATCACCCTAGAACAAGCCTATGAAATTTTAAATTCTCATCCAAATGATGATTTTGAAAGTATAAAGAAAAATTATAGAAAACTAGCTAAAGAATACCACTATGATAATCTTCATTCTAAAGAGCTTCCACCTGAACTTTTAAAGATAGCCCAAGAGATGATGAAAAAGATCAATCTAGCCTATGAAATCATAAAACAAGCAAGGGGTGAATGATGCTTATTTGCAAACATTGCAATATGAAAAATTTAGATGTAGCTAAATTTTGTAAAGAATGTGGAAGTAATGAACTATACGATCCACAAGCAAAAGAAAAACTAGAAAAAGAAAGACAAAGACAAGAAGAATTAAAAAGATTAGAAGAAGAAAGAAAAATAAAAATCGAAGAAGAGATAAAAACAGCCCAAGAAGAAAGAGAAAAGAAACTCAAACATAGAAAAGAATTCATCATAAAACACAAAAGTAAAATCATAGCTAGTGTGATGATTTTGATTTTGATAGCTTTAGCTAGTGTGTATCAGTATTTTTACGGTGGAAAATATAACCGAATTTACATAAGCGAACTTGAAAGTAAATGCCACAGCGATGAAGCAAGTTGTAAAATACTCCAAGCTATCTACAAAGAAAAATGTGACAAGGGAGATAGTAAAGCTTGCATAAGTGCTTATATACACAAACATAAGGATCTAAGAGCTATCAAAGATAATAATCAATGGAATTTAGTCAATGAAAATAATAAAATTTTAGTTGAAAATGTATTTGATTATATGCGGAGTTTTAGTGAAGGTTTGGCTGGTGTTAAACTGAATGGTAAATGGGGTTTTATTGATACAAGTGGAAAAATTGCAATAGAACCTAAATTTGATTTTATCGGAAATTTTTATGAAAAAATGGCAGCTGTTAAACTGAATGGTAAATGGGGTTTTATTGATACAAGTGGAAAAATTGTAATAGAACCTAAATTTGATTTTGCTTTGAGTTTTAATGAAGGTTTGGCTAGAGTTAAACTGAATGATAAATGGGGTTTTATAGATAAAAATGGGGAAATTGTAATAAAACCTATATTTGATGATGCTTGGAATTTTAGTGAAGGTTTAGCAGGAGTTTTACTAAACGGAAAATGGGTATATATTGACAAAAAAGGTAATATTGTATCTAAAGATTAAATAACTTTATAGATTTATTGAAAGGATAAATAATGAACCCTGAAATTATTAAGCTAGGTGATTTTAAGGAAGGTTTGATAATAATTAGAATGGAAAATAATTATGGTTTTATGAATGAAAATGAAGAGATTGTAATAAAACCTATATATGAAGAAGTTTTAGAATTTAGTGAAAATCTTGCTGGTTTTAAACTAAATGGAAGATGGGGTTTTATAGATAAAAACGGAAATCAATTAATAGAAGCAAAATATGATGTAGTCAGCAATTTTAATCGAGGTTTATCAAGAGTTGTATTAAATAACAAATGTGGTTTAATAAACACTAATGATGAAGTTGTTGCAAAATTAATCTATGATTGGATTGATGACTTTAGTGAGGGGTTTGCAATAATCATACTAAATGAAAAGTATGGCTTTATAGATGAAAATGGCAATCGATTCGTAGAGCCTAAATTTGATTATGCTTCTAGTTTCAACAATGGTTTAGCTGAAGTTAAACTAAATGGAGAATATGGGCTTTTAGATAGAAATGGAAATTTTTCTAGTAGAATCTAATATTTAATAAAATAGATTATTAAACCTCCACTATTTCCACTTTATCCTTTAAAACATATACCAAAAAAGCCTTAGTGGAAGTCTTGGCTAAGATTTTTTCTATGGCTTCTTTGTAAAGTAAAACTTGCTTTTTATGCTCGTTTAAATTTAAACCCGTTTTATAGTCTATAATGATAGCTTCATTATCATCAAATGCAAGCATATCAAGCTGTTTTTGCTCACCTTTATAAGTGATGATTTGCTCTTTTAGTAGCTTTTTACCCGCTAAAAGCGCGTTAAAGCTCTCATCTTTTAAAAGCATAGTAAGTCTTTTAAAAAGCTCATTAAAACTTTCATCATCTAAGTAAAAACGATATTTTTTATACACCATTTGCTTGCAAAATTCAAAATTGCTTTTAGTGTTAAAATCAAAATATTGCAAAAACTCATGCAAAGCCAAACCAAAGTGTATTTGCGTGCTTGAAAGATGACTTTTTACTTTAACTTCTTGTAAATTTACCTTTTGAAATTCTTCAAAGTTTTCTATTTGTTCTAAATTTTCTAAAGGCTCTTTTGTTTTAACAAGCTGTTCTTCTATAATGCCTATTTGTTTTTCTTCATAGTCTTGAAAATAACTCTTAAAGGTTTTAAAACTCTCATCGTTTTTTATGATAAAAAGAGAATTTTTAGCTCTAGTAAGTGCTACATATAGACAATTTATCTCATCTTCTGCTTGAAGTTTTTCTCTTTTAGCTAAAAAGGTATTGTAATTTTGATCTTCAAGATGTTTTCTAGCACTGTGTCGGTATTTTACTTCCCAACCTTGCTCTAAATCATACTCAAACATTAAAGTTTCATTATCCGGAGCTTTTTTACTAAGTCTATCAAGTACGATTAAATTTTCAAATTCAAGCCCCTTAGACTTATGCACGGTCATAATACTTACTCCATCATCTTGAGCTTGTAAAGACTTTAATTCACATGGAGCAAATAAAAAATCGAAGAAATTATCAAAAGTACTTGCATACTCTAAATATGCGATGAGATTAACATCGCTTAAATCAAGCTTTAAAACATGTACTAAGTATTTTAAAATCTCACCTACACTGCGGTTTAAATCAAGCGTGATAAACTCAAGCTCTTTTTCTAAAATACTACTTGCAAAGTACAAACTAAACTCATCTTTAAGCACACAAGCCTTTGCATACTCAAAAAGCACTCTTACACTAATACAATCTATCAAAGCTACATTGCTTTGCGTATAAGCTTTAATGTCATTTTCTTCAAGAAATTCTTTCATTAAAGTAGCGTCTTTGTTAATCCACACCAAAATGCAAATTTCACTAAGCTTTAAGCCTTTTTCTAAAAGCTTTTGAATGATCTTTAAAACTTCTTTACCACTTGCTTCATGCAAAGAACTTTTTGGCGGGATATGATTTTGTAAAACTTCCACATATCCACCTTCTTTAATGCTTTTTTGCAAAGTAAAGCTAGGATTTAAAAAGCTATCAAAAAATTTATCTTTAAAGACTTCATTTACATAATCAACAATAATCTTTTTACTACGATAATTAGTATCTAAATGCTCTAATTTAATTTGTGGAAAATCTTTTAAAAGCTTATCAAAAAGCTCTTTTTTACCCCCTCTAAAACCATATATGCTTTGCTTTTTATCCCCCACATAAAAAAAGCTTCTGTTTTTTTTCACTCCCTCACCTGAAACAAGTTCAGCGATAATAGGTTTTAAAATTTGATACTGCAAAACATTAGTATCTTGAAATTCATCAATTAATAAATGCGAAATATAACCATCAAGTCTAAAATAAATCAAATCTTTATTAGTTTCATCACTAATTAACTCATAAGTTTTTAAAGCTATATCTGAAAAAGTTAATGCATTTTGCTTAGCATTGTTTTCATTTCTTGCTTCTTTAAAATGCTTCAAAAGCTTTGCAAGCATACTTATGCGATAATTTTCCATTTGGGTAAAATACTCTTTTGCGCTTTGTAAAAACTCTGCTCTTTTTTGTAAAAATTCACTATCGATGACTTTTACAAAATATTTTTTATCTAAATCACAAATAATAGGTTTAGTAAAGAAATCTTCTATGTTTTCAAATTCGAAATTTTTTTGATAGTTTTTATCTGTGCTTAAATTTCTTGCATAAGTTATAAACTCACTTAAGCTTTTTTCTAAAAAAGTTTTATTTGGAAAATGTGCATTTTGTATAGATTTTATCTCACAAGATCTTTCATACAAGCTTTCAAGATTTTGCAAAAAGTCACTTTTACTTTTTGTCTGAACAATATAATAAGCCAAAGCCCTTAATTCTTCTTCATCTAATTTAGCGATGAAATTTTTATAACTATCTTGACTTTCTATAATGTCAAAATCACTCATAAGACCCAAATTTAAAGCAAAAGAACGAATGATTTGCGAAAAAAAGCTGTCAAAAGTGTAGATATTAAGCTTAGATCTTAAAAACTCATCTTTGTATTTTTCTCTTAAAACTATAAGCTCATCTTTGCTTTTACCTAGCATTTTCATAAGCTCATTACACTCTGCTTTACTCTCTCCATTTTCAAGCACATCAAATTCTAAAAAGGTTTTAAAAACTCTTTCTTTCATTTCGCTTGTAGCTTTATTAGTAAAAGTAAGGGCTAAAATTTCATTAATCTTAGCTCCCATTAAAACCAAAGCCACAAAACGCACACTTAGTGCAAAAGTTTTTCCACTTCCTGCACTAGCTTCTAAAGCTAAAAAAGGTTCAAAATGATAACTCAAAGTTTAAACTCCTTTTTATAAAGCATGGTATAAGGGCTGTAAGTATTGTCGTTTTTTTGATTAAAAAATTCTTTTTCCAAAGGTTCTTTAGCAAGCTCATTAAGTAAATCTTTCAGTTCTTGCACGCTCTTGCTTTTAGCATTTTCATGTATGATTTTGATATTTTTTAGATCATAAAAACAAGCTTTTGTATTTAATAAGGCATTTTGACTTTCTAATAAAAACTTATAAAAAGCAAGTTGATAAGACTTTTCATCTGCCTTGCCACTTTTATAATCTATAATCAATCTTTCATTGCCATTATTATCTACTCTATCTAAAAAGCCTATGGCGTGAAATTTCACTCCATTTTCTGCAATAAATTCTTTTCTTGGTGGATTAAATTCACATTTTTCTACCACATAACCTTGCTTAAAATGCTCATTTTCAAGTGTTTGGAATTCTTTAAATATAGTTTGTATTAAAGCTAAATTTAGCGCATCAACTCGGTATTGCTTAATGCTTTTTACCACTTGCATAAAAACTTCATAATCAAAATGATTTTTAGATTTTTGTGTATAATAAAGCTCTAAAGCCTTATGGATAAAACTCCCTAACTCATTTGCTCTAAGTGTATCATCTAAAGTCTTTGGCTCTTTTAATCTTAAAACATACTTATAATAATAATCCAAACCATAATGTACAAGAAGATGAAATCTTGAAAAAGAAAGATCGCTTTGAAAATAATCATGTTTTGCTTTAATACTTACAATAGGTTCAAGATTAAAAGTACATGGATAAGTTTGGAAATATTTCACATAAGCATTATTACTATAAGTCTTGTCTTCATAAAGTGGAAATTCAAGTTCATTTAAAAATCTTGATTTGATTTTTTCTTCATTTTCCACATAAGAAATTCCCACTAATTTTGCCTTGGCTATTAAAGTGTAATAATAATGTCTTTGTAAATTTTCTCTTTGAGCATGAGTGATAAGTCCTGCTTTTTTACGAATTTCATTGTTTAAAAACAACTCGCTTGAAACTCTTTTTGGGATAAACTCATCATTAAAATCAACAATAATTACCCCGTCATATCTAAGTCCCCTACTTTCTAAAAGTCCCATTACAGTAACTTCACCACCACCAACACTACTTAATTTTATACCATCAATTTGCATAAAAAATAATTCTAAAATTTGCACAAAGCTTAACTTGTGTGTTTTTATAAGCTCTTTGATAAAAATAAGCTCTTGATGTATATAATTTTTTAACTCTTCATCACTATCTTCTAGCAAATTAAAAATAAAATTCTCAAAAAAATCATAAGAAATATTTTCAATAAAAAGCTTTTTAAACTCTATAAAATCAACGTTAGAAGAAAAAAAGTGTAAATTGCACAAATGTTTGTTTAAATTACACCTTTCATAAAATTCTTTATCTTCTTCATACTCAAACTCATCATCTTTAGCACTTTCATACAAAGACTTTAATCTATGATAAAAAAGTGTGTTTTTAATGCTCTCTCCACTTGCATAGTTTAAAACATTGTTTTTATCATAAAGTCTTAAAATATCTACAAAATTCTCATCAGGTGTAATCACTACAATATCTTTTGCACTTATACCAGATTTTAAAAAAGAATTAATTTTTTCAAAAACAAAAGCAGCTTGTAAAGATCTTAAATGAAAACTTTTATAACTAATTTTACTTTCTTTAAAAAAGCACTCTTCTTTTAAAATTGTTTTTTGATTTAAATCGAACAAATAAGCATAATTTTCCTTAAGAGAAAGTCCTTGTAAAAAGCTAAGAGTATTTAAAAAATCTTTATTAAATTTAGTGCAATTAAACTGTACTTTAAGAGGAAGTATTTCCTTAACTTTTAACAAAAGCTCTACTTCAAAGGCATTTAAAAAACCTTGAAAATCAAAAACAATCTCATCATAATTTTTTAAAAAATCGCTATTAATTTCATAATCTAGTGGCAAAGAAATATCATCATATAAATTTTGCTCTTTTAATAAAGTAAGATAATTTTTAAAAAGCTCTTCTAAAATTTGCAAATGCTCATCATATTGAGCATAAGCATCATGAAATTTTAATGAGTTGATATCTTTTTTTTCTAAACTAAGCTCTTTAAAGAAACTAAATAAATAAGCATTGTTTTTTAAGAAAGCAAAAAAATTACTCGGTATTTTTAAACTTTGCTCTAAATTTTTAGTTTGCTCGCAAGCCTTTTTCATCAAAAGCAAACACTCATAATGAGTTGCTTGAAAATGTGGAGAAAAAACTAATTTTTGCATAAATTCAGCTATACTCATAGCCGGTTCTACTAAACTATCAATCTGCAGTTTTTTCTCATAATACTTTCTTAAAGCCCTTAGTGAGCTAAATACAAAAAGCTTCATTATCTAGTTTGTAAAAAGAATTTAAAAAATCCTACGCTATTTTTATCTTGAGTGATTTTTAAAAGTACTTGCCAAACACCTTTTTCTTTGATATTAAAATCAAATACCAAATCATTTTCTTCTAATTTTGCTTGTAAATTCTCATCATTTACATTTGTATGTGGGCGTGAAAGTAAAGTTTGGATTTGAAGCTTACTTAAGTCATAATCTTTTAAATTTTCAATAGCAATTCTCAGTTCATTTTGCCCTTCATTGATATAATAAACTTTATTTTTCTTATGCACAAAGCTTTCTTTATCTTTAATGCTTAGCTTAAAATTTTCATCAAAAGCCTTTTGTCTGTTTTGAATTTCATTATAATTTAACTCAACATTTTGATAAGAATCAAAATAAAAATTATCTTCATACACAGGGGCTTTGCTTGCAATAAAAATCGTAACAATACAAGCTACAACAATAAGCCCTAAAGAAATCAAAATGCCATAAGGCCAAAATGTTTTTTGATTTTGCATTTATCTTCTCCTTTTGATTTTTCTTTGAACTAGCATTAAAATTGCGACACATAAAAAGCCATAAATTAAAATTCTCATGATATTTAAAGTATCACGATTTGAATTTCCATAAAAAGGTTTTATATTAAAATGATTTGCCACTTGATCGGCAATATCTGCATAACCATTTAAAATAGCAGCGTTGTAAATGTCTTTTTGTTTAGGATTTGCAAGTATAGGTAAAATCGTTCCTTTTTCAGGATAAGGACTTAAAACAGCTTCTCTGTCAAAATACTTCATAGCATCATCACTTGCAAGTATATCTACCTTATGTGAAGCTTTAGAAAATACAAGCAAAATATATGGCTTACTCAAATTAGCTTCATAATTTTTTAAACTTTCAAAGTCTTTCTTATCACTTAAGGCTAAAGCGATATTCACACCAGTTAACTCATGAATTTGTTTCGAACTTAAAGTGATGTTTTGTTCTATTGCAGTGTTTAAGATGTTATCATTTAATAATATTTCAGCATGTAAGAAATTAGCAAAGCAAATAAAAATGGCGGTTAAAAAACCGCCCTTAAATGTATTTTTCATCCTATAAAAAGATGATTTACAGTTAAAACCGACCAAGCAGTAATTCCTGCTGCCACAACTAAGCCAGCTATGATTAAGTATTCAAGAACTTTTGCCATAATCATTCCTTTATGATGATATGTTCTTCTCTTTTAGAGTCAAACATTTTAATTTGCTCTGCTTTTTCTAATTTATAAGGTTTTTGCATTACATCTTGTTGTGCTTTTAAACCCCAAACAGTAAGTCCAGCTAAAATCGATAATAATAAAACAGTTGCTATTAACATTCCACTAACACCTGAAAGTGAAAATACACATCTATTTGAATTTTCCATTATTCACCCCTTGAAAGAGAAATTGCATATTCACTAACTGCTTCTTTTTGAAGCTCGTTTAATAAACCATTGTTAAAGTGAGGCATTACACCTATGCTACCTGCTTTACCACGATTTAAAACATCTACTACAAACTCAGCACTACCGTATTTTGATAAATCCGGAGCTACTAATTGTCCATCAATAGTTCCTTTTCCGTCCTCTCCATGACATACTGTGCAAGTTACAAAAAGCTCTTTTCCTTTTGCCACAAGCTGAGGATTTTCAGTTTTTTTAATCGCTGAAATTTCAGAAGCAACATAAGCTGCAATTGCAGGGATATCAGCTTCATCTATGCCATTATCTGCTGCGCTTAACATCTCACCCATAGGATAATTCATACCCTTAGAACCTTTAGTAATTACTTCTATAAGTCCTTCTTCTGAACCCCAAATGTTAAGATTTTGTGCTTTTCCGTTAATACCATCACCTGTAATTCCATGACAAGAAGAACACTGAACCAAGAAAATATTTTTACCCATTTCTTGTTTATCTTGTGCACTTAAATTTGCGAATTTCTGTGCAAATTTTTCATTATGCGCTTGTACTTCTTTGTTATACTCACCAATTTGAGAATAACTATTTAAAGGATATCCCCAAAGAAAATACCATATACACCACACTATAGCCAAGAAAAATACAACAGCCCAGCCAAGTGGTATAGGATTTTTAAACTCGCCTATACCATCCCAACTATGCTCGCTTAGCTCACCTTGGCTTTTTTCTTCTTTCATACTTTTAAATAATTTTCCTACCACAACAAGTGTAATCAAGATGATAAGAATTGCTCCAATAAAAGATAATAAATTAACATTATCTTGTAAGTTCAACCATTGCATTAAGCACTCCTTTTATTTTGCTCTAAAACACGATCGCTGATTTCATCATGCAATGCTAAATCAGCATATTTTTCATAGTTTCTTCTACCTGTTTTTTCAGATCTATATAAATGAAACCAATAAGAATACAAAACTACCACTAAAAACACTACAAGAGCAAAAAAACCATAAGCTTGTAGCTCTCTTATTAGTTCTAAATCCATGGTTTTTCCTATTTTAAGCTATTAAGATACGCGATTAAAGCTACAATCTCTCTAATTTCGCCTCTAGCAAACGCATCTTTAACATCTTGATTTTTCATTTGATCTACTATAGCTTGAGCTTCTGCTTTAACTTCTACTTGAGCCTCTTCCCAAGTACCAAGTTTTGTACCATTTTCAACATCATAAGGCACATTGAAAACTTTTTTCACAGTCAATGCTTCTGCATAAGCTGTTTCTATGTTTGCATTATTGCTAAACATATGTTTATAAGCTGGCATAATAGAACCAGGTACAACTGAAACTGGATCCCACATATGATTTTCATGCCAATCTGTAGTTCTAAAATTACCTATACGCAATAAATCAGGTCCGGTTCTTTTTGAACCCCATAAAAATGGTCTATCATAAGCATATTCACCACTAACTGAATACATACCATAACGATCTGTTTCTGATTTAAAAGGACGAATAAGTTGTGAATGACACGCATTACAACTTTCTTTAATATAAGCATGGCGTCCTGCAAGTTGTAAAACCGTATAAGGCTTTTTACCTTCAATTGGTCTTGCATTTTGAGCAAAATCAGGTAAAACTTCTACAATACCCGCATATGCAATCACAATAAATACTGCTACAGCAAAAAAGAATGGATTTTTTTCTAACCAACTAAACATATTTTTCCTCCTTATGCTGCCATAGGTGAAGCACTTTTTGGTTCTTTATCAAGTACTCTACCCACTGCGATTGATTTGTAAATATTATAAACAAACATGAAAAATCCTACTAAGTATAACAAGCCACCCACAGCTCTAATCCAATAATAAGGAATAATAGCTTCAACAGTATCGATGAAAGTATAAAGTAAGTTACCATACTCATCTGTAGCTCTCCACATCATACCTTGAGTAATACCTGCTATCCACATAGAACTAAAGTACAATACTATACCTGTGGTTTGAATCCAAAATTGAGCTTCCATTAGTGATTTGCTATATAGCTCTCTTTTAAACATTCTAGGCACCATATGATAAAGTGCAGCCATAGTCATAAAGCCAACCCAACCTAAAGTACCATCATGAACATGCCCTGGAATCCAATCTGTAAAGTGCGCTAATGCATTAACTGATTTAATAGAAAGAATAGGACCTTCCAAAGTTGAGAACATATAGAAAGTTGAAGCTAAAATCATAAATTTGATTAATGGGCTTTCTCTTAATTGGCTCCACTCACCTTTCATAGTAAGCAAGATATTAATTGCCGAACCCCAAGAAGGTAAAATAAGCACAATTGAAAAAACTGAACCCATAGTTT
This sequence comes from Campylobacter sp. FU_520, assembly GCF_025772385.1. Classification (NCBI taxonomy): domain Bacteria; kingdom Pseudomonadati; phylum Campylobacterota; class Epsilonproteobacteria; order Campylobacterales; family Campylobacteraceae; genus Campylobacter; species Campylobacter sp. FU_520. The sequence continues at coordinate 62,451 of NZ_JAKMRZ010000003.1, forward strand.
GCATCCAATCAGGTACAGTAGAATAAATCAAGTGGTGTCCACCTGCCCATAGATAAACAAACATTAAGCCCCAAAATGCAAATAAAGACAATTTATAAGAGAAAATTGGCTGACCGCTTTCTTTTGGCAAGAAATAATAAATTTGAGCAATAATACCAACAGTGAATACAAATGCAACAGCATTGTGTCCATACCACCATTGAACCAACGCATCATTTGTTCCTGCATACATAGAAACACTATGCCACCAATCACCCATTCCACTTACAAAGTATGTTGGTACAGCCATATTATTAAATAGATAAAGCATTGCTATACCTAAGAAAGTAGCTATATAATACCAAAGTGAAACATATAGAGTTTTTTCACGGCGAATTCCAATAAGTCCAAAAATACTTACACCCCATAAAACCCAAACTAAAACTACCAATATATCAAGTGGCCATTCAAGTTCAGCATACTCTTTTGAAGTACTAACACCTGCAAACAAAGTAATAACAGCTATAATCATAGTGATCATATAAAGCCAAAAATGCAATTTACCAATAAACATTAAAAAGCTTGATTCTGCCATACTAACTTTTAGTACACGCTGACCAATATAATACCAAGTAGCCCAAATTCCTGAGAGCATAAAACCAAAAATTACACCTGAAGTGTGTAATGGTCTAAGTCTTGAAAAAGTACCATACTCACCGGCTAAATAGTTTAAATCCGGATAAGCCATTTGAAAGGCAATAAGCGTTCCAATAGCCATACCAATAACACCAAACAATAAGGTAGCAAACATAAAATATTTAGCAACCGTATAGTCATAGTTTAATGCATTTCCTGGGTGCATTTCCTCTCCTTAAGTTTTTTTCTGCAATTATGCAATCTTTATATTATATGATATTTAATATCTTTTTTAGCTTAAATTATGTCAAATTATTTATTATTTATTAATAAATTGTAATGTTATCGCGTGAGTATAAAACCTGTATAAGAAAAATACACGCCATAAAAAAAGATTAAAATACAAGAAATCAAACTAGCTATTTTTTGAAATTTTTCATTTAATGTTTTAGAAAAATAAGCAAAAAATATCAAAGCAGGCAAGGTTGAAAGTCCAAAAACAAGCATAATTAATGCTGATAAATAAATATTTTGCACACTCATACCAAAGGCTATGTAAAAATACACCAATCCACATGGCACAAAACCATTTAAAAATCCTAAAAAAAGAGTACTTTTTAAAGACTTATTTTGAATTAGTTTGGGAATATTTTTTTTGATGATACAGTCAAAAATTAAAGATCTTTCAAGAAAAGCTAAAAATTTTCCTTTAAAAATTAAAGCACAAGCTAAAATCATCATAAAAAGCCCAATAATAAAAAACATTACACCTTTTGCAAATTCGTTAAAAGAAAATAAATTTCCAAAAATTCCAAAAAATACGCCTAAGCAAACATAAGCAAAAATTCTAGATAAATGATAAGAGAAAATCAAAAGAGTAAAAGGGAGTTTAATTTGCTTTGAAAGCTGAGTATAAGCCAAAACAAAGCCTCCGCACATTCCATAGCAATGTCCAAAGCTTGAAAGAAAAGCTATACTCGCTAAAGCAATAAAATCTAAATTCACAAAAGCTCTAAAAATTCTTTAAAAATATACTTGCTCTCATGTGGCCCTGATGAGCTTTCTGGATGGTGTTGTACTGAAATGATAGGATAATTTTTATATCTTACACCCTCTACATTGTCACCAAATAAATTTCTATGAGTAATAGTTGCAACCTCTGCGATTTCTTCAGGAACATTATAGTTGTGATTTTGTGCTGTAATTTCTACTGTGTTATTTGTAAGGTTGATTACTGGGTGATTTGCTCCATGTTGACCAAATTTCATCTTATAAGTTTCATAACCAAAAGCATTACTTAAAAGTTGGTGCCCTAAACAAATACCTAACATAGGAATTTTTGCTTCTGCTAATTTTTTAATCTCTGCAATTTCATCTTTTAAAATTTTTGGCTCACCTGGTCCATTGGATAAAAATACCCCATGAATCACGCCTTTTTGATATAAATCAATCAAATCTTTTGCCTTGGTATTATAAGGAAAAACTTCTACTTCAAGCCCCACGCTTACAAGCTCATTTAAAATATTTTCTTTTACACCATAATCAATCACAGCTACTTTTTTACCACTTGCTTTTACATTCTCATAAGCTTTTTTACTATGATCCCAAGCACCTTTACTATGCTTATAAGAGCTTTTAGTGCTAACTTGAGCTACATAATTTACCTCATCAATCTTAGCACTTGATAAAAGCATTTTCTTAAGTTCTTCTTTGTCTTTAATTTCAGTAGATATTACCGCTCTTAAATTACCATAATCTCTAATCATTTTAACTAAAAATCTTGTATCAATTTCGCAAAGTCCTATTTTGCCATGGTTTTTCAAATAAGCACTTAAAGAATTGTTAGCTCTAAAATTAGAATAATCTTCATTTAATTCTCTTATAATCATACCGCTAGCAAAAACTTCTTTGCTTTCGTTATCTTCATCATTAACACCAACTATACCAATTTCTGGCATTGAAAAAACCACAAATTGACCTGCATACGAAGGATCAGAAATAATCTCTTGATAGCCCGTTAAAGAGGTATTAAAAACAAGTTCTCCAAAAAAAGTTCCACCTTCTCCAAAAGCCTTTGCGCTTAAAAAAACATCATTTTCTATATAAATATAAGCTTTCATAAAAGTCCTTTTTTTCTAAGCTCTTCTTGATACAGCTTTTCAAATACTAATTCATATTCTTCAGAACCTGGGATAAGTTTTCTTTTATAATTTGAAATTTTTTCATAAACCAAATCTTCTAAATTTTCATACTCTTTTAAATAAGACATAATGCTTGAAAAAATGAGATTTTTCACACGGTTTTCTGATACATTATAATTTATCAAATCCTCTTCTATTAAATTTTCTAAAATTTTATGAGAAAGATTGTTGTATCTATCTTCACTATCAAGTATAAATTTAAACTCACTTGCTAATTTTTTCTTAATCATCCAAAACATACTTTTTCTATCTATTTGCATAAACTCGATTTCATCTTCTTGGCTTTCTAAAAGCTCTTTTGCTTTTTCATCAAGCTTACGCTCGTTTAAAACATCTATTTCTATAATTTCTTTTGCTATTTTTAAAAGTTTTTGACTATCATCTTTGATTTTTACAAAAGAAGAATGCATTAAATCAAGTATTATTTTATTTGCTATATAAGGTATATGAGCTGGTTTGATACGCATTTATTCACCTTTTTATTTTTATTGAAATAATACTAAAAAAAAGGTAAAAACTGCTTAAAACTTACTGCGAACTTGCATTTTGATCTAAATTTTTTAAAAGTAATGTTAAATCCGAAGCTTTTTTAGGTTCCATTTTTGCCATAATAGATGAAATTTTTCTAGGATCTAGCGAAAGTAGAATTTTTGAAGCTTCATCAGGCTCCATTTCGCTTAATATACCTGCCACAGCCACATCTTTCATCTTAGCATAGATTTCTGTAATACGTCCCATAGTTTTATCATGAATAACTTGAAGATTTTGCTTAGTTGCTTCTAATATACGCTCATTTTGTTCTTTTAAGCTTTTGATTTGCTCTAAACTTGCATTAATATCAGCTTCTTTTTGCATTAAAGCTTGCATTTTTTCTTTTTGTAAAGCTTCAAAAGATGCTCTATAAGCTTCCAAGCTTTGTCTTGCTTCATCATATTCTCTAATTTGCTCTTGCATTTGTTCTTTTCTTGCTTCAAAATACTGCTCACAATTTTGCTGTGCATTTAAAAAACTTAAAAAAATCAATAAATATATTATTTTTTTCACTATTTATCCTTATTAAAATGTCTTGTTATGGCAAGTTCATCTATAAATTTTTCTTCTTCTTTTTGCAAGGCTTTTTGGATTTTTTTTAATTCTTCATTTTCCAAAACTTTAATTTTTTCAAATTCTAAATGAGCTTTTTTATATAAGTGCTGATGGTGTGCTAATTCTTTTTTAGTTAAATCTAATTTTTGCTTAACTCTTTGCTTGCCTTCTCTTGCAATTTCTTGCATTTTTAAAGACGATCTTAACAAAGCTATTGAACCCTTATCAGCTAAAGTTAAGCTTTCGCAAGTTTTTGAAGCTTCTTTAAGCTCTTCTTCACACTGCAAAAGCTTTTGTCTTGTTTTGGTTAAATTTGCTTCTGCTTTATCAAGCTGTTGTTTTCTAAGCTTAATCACAGAAGAATATTTGCTTTTCATAAAATAATAGTATCTTCTCTTTCAGGACTTGTAGAGATATAACCTACTTTAACACCACTTAATTCTTCTAAACGTTTAATGTATTTTTTAGCATTTTCAGGTAACAAATCATAATCCCTAATCCCTGCAACTTTATCCCAACCTTCCATTACTTCATAAATAGGTTTAGCATTTTCTAAATCACAAGGCACATAGTCTATTTCTTGCCCTTTATATTCATAAGCTTTACAAATTTTAACACTTTCAAAGCCATCTAACACATCAAGTTTCATTAATGATAAAGTATCTAAGCCGTTTAATCTTGCGGTATATCTTACCGCAACCGCATCAAACCAACCACATCTTCTTTTTCTGCCTGTACTTACTCCGATTTCTTTACCGATAAGTCCTATTTTTTCACCATCTTCACCTAAATCTTCACTTGGAAAAGCTCCATTTCCCACTCTTGTTGTATAAGCTTTTACTATACCTATAACTTTTCCAATTTCTTTTGGATTTAATCCCAAACCACTTAAAGCCCCAGCTGAAATAGTTGTTGAACTAGTAACATAAGGATAAGTTCCATGATCAATATCCAGCATTGATCCTTGCGCACCTTCTAACAATACTTTTTTATCCTCATCTAAAGCCTTCCAAAGCATTCTTGTAGTATCTGTAATATATGGTGCTAAAACTTCTTTAAAGCGTTTTAAATCTTTTAAGATTTCATCATAACTAGGCATTGCAATACCTAAAACATCAAAATAAGTTTTTTTAAGTTCAAAATCTTTCATTAAATTTTCACAAAGTTTTTCAGGCTCTAGTAATTCCCCTACTCTATGTCCATTACGGCTTATTTTATCTTCATAACTTGGCCCTATACCTTTGCCTGTTGTTCCTATAGCTTTATCGCCTTTAAGTCTTTCTCTTGCTTGATCAATCAAAGCATGATGATTTAAATTTAAATGAGCTCTATCACTTATAAATAATCTTCCTTCTAAATTTTCAAATTGAGCCATTTCGCTAATTAATACATCAGGATTAACTACAACCCCATTACCTATAACATTAATACATTGCTTATTTAAAACACCTGATGGCATTAAATGTAAAGCATATCTTATACCATCAACCCATATAGTGTGACCTGCATTATGTCCACCTGCACTCCTGCAAACATAATCATAATTTTCACATAGTTTATCAACTATCTTACCTTTACCCTCATCACCCCATTGGATACCAACTACAATATCTGCTTTACTCATAAAAAACTCCATTTTGACTTAAATTTGGCGAGAAGGTGAGAGAATCGAACTCCCCAAAAAGTAGTCAACTACCCTTTCATCTGATTTGAAGTCAGTGGCCATCACCAGATAAGCTAACCTTCCAAAAATTATATTATATCTTATAAATTTATATATTAGAATAAAATAATTAGTAAATATATATTTTTACAAAAATGAAAAATAATTATACTTATAAAGCAAAAATTAAAAAATATTTCATATAATTAATAAAAAATAATATAATTTTTTCAATTATGTTATTATAATTTTAAACATATAAAGGAGAATACATGAAAATCATAAAAAAGAGTATTTTCTTTTTACTTTTATTTACCACTCTTTTAAATGCAGAAAATAACGGTTTTTTCATAGGTGGAGGAATTTCTAGCACAGGAAACAAAGATACAACAAGCATTATCGGAGAAAAATATAAAGATAACTCACAAGATATTGTTTTTAATCTAATTGTGGGATATAAATATTTCTACACCCCTCAACTTGGCGCTAGAATTTATTTTAATCACGAAGCAAGTTCAATAGACTATGGAGTGGTAACTCAAGCTAAAGAAGCAGGTTGGAATGAATATACGATTAATTTAGATACTTTATATAATTTTACCTCAAATGAAACAAATATAGGTGTTTATGGTGGTTTATTTGCAGGTTATACTGATTGGGATTTTGTAAATTCTACAAATATAGAGAAAAAAGGATTCATTAGTGGAATTAATTTTGGTACAAGAGCAAATTTTACAATCATCATAGTATAGAATTGGGTGCTAAAATTCCTTTTATAAGAAGTTCTATTTCAGATTGCAAAGAAAATATTTTTCACACAAGCACAAAAACTCAAAGAATATATAGCACACAATTAAAATATATCTATAGTTTTTAAAGGTAATTCTTACAAAGAATTACCCACAAAAAAACTTTAAAGATGTTTTAACATTGTTTCATAAGCTGCTTTAGTTCCTGGGCGCACTTTAGTTACTAAACTCACTAAAACAATCACAACAGATGCAGCTAAAAATCCTGGGATGATTTCATAAATAGGAAAATTAAGCCACTCAGCCAAGAAATTTTTATATGCTACAACTACAACTGCACCTGTAATCATACCTGCAATAGCAGCATATCTAGTCATTTTTGACCAAAATAATGAAAAGAGCATTACAGAACCAAAACTTGCTCCAAACCCTGCCCAAGCATAAGCTACTATGCTTAATACGCTTGAGTTTTTATCAGTAGAAATAACAAAAGCTATCACGGCCACTGCTAAAACACCAAATCTACCTAAAGTCATTACCATTTTATTAGATGCTTCTTTATTGAAAATTCTTTTATAAAAATCTTCTGCTATAGTCGAACTTGAAACAAGCAATTGTGAACTTGCTGTACTCATAATAGCTGCTAAAATAGCACTTAATAAAATACCTGCTATCCAAGGATTAAAAAGTAATTGTGACATTACGATAAAAATCTTTTCAGGATCTTGTAAACTAAGTTCAAATTTACTCACATAAGCTATACCTAAAACACCTATCAAACAAGCACCAATTAAAGATATAACCATCCAAGAAATTCCTACAAAAGTAGCAGTTGGGATGTCTTTAGTTGAGCGTATAGACATAAAACGTACCAAAATATGTGGTTGACCAAAATACCCAAGCCCCCAAGAAAGAGCTGAAACTATACCTAAAAAGCTTAATCCTTCTCCCATAGAAAAAGTATTTGGCTTAATTTCTTTGACTATATTAACAGCTTCACTAAAGCCACCCAAATGATAAATCATCACTATAGGCACGATAATCAAGGCACTCATCATTAATAAACCCTGAATCAAATCCGTCCAACAAACTGCCTTATATCCACCCAAAAATGTATAAGCAACTATAATCACAGTTCCTGTAGTTAAAGCATAATCATATTGAATTCCAAAAGTTGCTTCAAAAAGTTTTGCTCCACCTACAAGTCCTGAAGAAACATAAAAAGTAAAGAAAATCAAGATAACAATAGCACAAACCACTCTTAATATATGCTTATCATCATCAAACCTTGTCTCAAAATAATCAGGTATGGTAATAGAATTTGCAATCACACTAGTATAAATTCTAAGTCTTTTTGCTATAAAAGCCCAGTTTAAAAACGCTCCTATACTAAGACCTATTGCAATATAACTTTCAGCTAAACCACTTACATATAAAGCTCCTGGCAAGCCCATTAAAAGCCAACCGCTCATATCAGAAGCTCCAGCACTAAGTGCTGAAACCACCGGCCCCATAGAACGACCACCTAAAAAATAGTCTTCTGAATTTTTATTTTGTTTATAAAAATAAAATCCGATAAAAAGCATTAATGCTGAATATGCGACAAACATTATCGCAATTTGAGTATTAATGTGTACAACCTCCATTTATTCTCCTTTTTTTATTTTAAAGCACGAATGCCTAAATTTCCATAACGATGGAAAGATATACTTAAAGCTTTTTCATTATGATATAAAAGCAACTCAAAACGTCCATTCATTAAAGGCTTAGCATTAGCAATGATTTTTGCGCAACTTGCTGCCTTTATGAAAATTTCATCATTAACATCTAATGGAGCAAAATAACGAATTCTTTCATAATCAGCTATTTTGCTAATGAAATTTTCTTTACTTTCTTTAAGGAATAAAGTTTTTGAACTAATTTTTTGATTAATCTTTTGTACAAGATCTATTTTTTCATGCTCATCATAACTTAAAATAAGATCAATATTTAGCACACTAGCTGCTAAAATAACTCCTAAAATATCTTTTAAGCTATCATCTTTATGCACTCTATAAGCGATATTTTTAACCTTTGTATAAGAAAAAAGATTATCCTCGCCTCTTATATTGACATAATCTTTCACACTTGCAAATTCATGTTTTGCATGATAAGCATAGCTTCTTACCATAGCTTTAATGACTTCAAAATCGGCTTTATCTTTTTCATTTAAATCTAAGCTTAAAGCATTTAAATTTGATACTAATTCATTATCTAAGACATTTTGATCAGCTTGACTTTGCTCTATATCTAAAAATTGGGTAATGTAATTATAAATTCCTACCTTTCTACCAAAGCCAATGGCTGATTTTTTAATACCACCAAAAGGTTGTCTAAGAACTATAGCTCCTGTTGTTGGTTTATTAATATAAATATTTCCTGCCTCTATGTGAGTATGGAAGTATTCCCATTCTCTTTCATCTAAACTTTCAAATCCTGCTGTAAGTCCATAACCTGTAGAATTTACTATATCAATAGCTTCTTTTAAATCTTTTGCTTTCATTACAGTTAAGATTGGTGCAAAAAGCTCATTCATGTGTGTAAAATCACCTTTTTTAGTACCATATTTAATCCCTGGAGTTAGAAGATAAGGATTATCATCTACAAATTTAGGTTTTAAAGCCCAACTTTCATATGGAGCTAACTCATCTAATGCTTTTTGCAGTTTTACATCTGGTTTATCTGCTAAAGCTCCAAGTTTATTTTTAAATACAAATGGATTTCCAACCGCCATGGAACTAGCAGCATCTACCAAAGTCTTTTTGAACTCTTCATCATTATAAACTTCTTCTTCTAAAACTAGTAAAGAAGTAGCAGAGCATTTTTGACCTGAATTTGAAAATGCCGAATGAATGATATTTTTAATCGCACTATCACGATCAGCAAATTTAGAAACAATAGTTGCATTTTTACCGCCTGTTTCAGCGCTTAAAAGTAAGGTTGGATTAGCTTTGAGCATTGCATAAGCAGTTTCTTCCCCACCAGTTAATACTGAAAATTTCACGCTTTGATCAACAAGCAAGTATTTTGATATATCACTACCTTTAGCAGGTAAGAAAATCAAAGCATCTTTTGGAATTCCTGCATCCCAAAAACATTTACAAAGCATATAGCCTGTTAGCATGGATAAAGATGATGGCTTATATATTACTTTATTACCTGCAGCCAAAGGTGCTGCTATGGTTCCTACTGAAATACCTACTGGGAAATTCCATGGCGCAATCACTACGCCTATGCCTTTTGCCTTAAAAGTTGTATTTGGATTTTGCTCTTTTAGTTTTTCCAAAGAATGTGGGTAAAATTCTAAAAAGTCTATAGCCTCACTAACTTCAGGATCAATTTCTAAGAAAGTTTTTCCTACCTCTAAAGCTGCTATACCTATTAAATCTCCTCTACGATCTCTAACAAGTTGAGCAGTTTTTGCTAAAATTTTATAAATTTCATCATGACTTAAATCGCTAAAATTCGAGCTCTTAGCTACATCTAAAGCGTATTTAATCTCTTTTTGACCTGCTAAATGTGCTTTACCTATAGTACGATTTTTGATTTTATCTTTAACTTCTACTACTTGTAAATTTTCATTTTTAATTTCTTCTTTTGCAACCGGATAGACATCATAATTTTCTAAATTTTCATATTTAGCTCTTACACCCTTAGCCCATTCTCTATTTGCTTTTAAGATAAAATCTGTATCAGGTTCGTTTTTAAATTCTTTACTCTCATAAGAACTAATAGCCTTTGTTTCATTATTTCTATCCTGGGTTCTATGAGTAGAATTATCCAAACTAGCAACGCCTTCTAAGGATTTTATAAACAATTCTTTTTGCATCTGCCAATTTTTATCATTGATTTTAAGATTGAAAAAATATCTCATGAAATTATCTTCACTAGTATTTTCATCAAGTCTTCTTACTAAGTATGCAATAGCATTGTTAAAATGTGCTTCATCGCAAACTGGTGCATAAAGTATAAGATCATGCATTTTAGAAAGCTCATAAGAGCATTGCAAACTCATACCCTCAAGCATTTCAAAAGTAAAAGATGATAAAGCTCCAGCTTGTGAAATTCTAGTATAAGCATAAGCAATTTCAAATAAATTATGACTTGCAATACCTACATTAATATATTTATGATTATCTCCCTCTAAGACAAAATCAAGCATTTTTTTATAATTGCTATCGGTGTCAATTTTTTTATAAAAAGTAGGTAGAGCCCAACCTCTTTGTGAGGCTATAGTTTCTTCACTTTCCATATTCGCTCCTTTAACAAAGCGAATTTTTATAGGCTTCATACCTTTTAAAACTCTTTCTTTTGAAAAAGCAAAAAGTTTTTTCAAATACTCATAAGAATCAGGTAAATAAGCTTGCAAAACAATACCTGCTTTAATATCATATTTTGCAACACTTTCCATAAAAGCTTCAACGGTTAATTCTAAATCTCTAAATTCTTCCATGTCAAGATTGATAAATTTAGACACACCTTGCTTTTTTTCTTCCTCTAAAGCAAGAGCATATAATTTATCCAATCTTTTTACCACCTCATCTTTAGAGTATTCAAAATCAATAATATTGATTTGGGAAAAAATGGTAGTAATTTTAATAGAAATATAAGTAATATAGCTTGTTTTTAATGCTTCTTCGTATTTTTTCATCCTATAAGCACTTTCAGCCTCGCCCAAGACCTCTTCGCCGATTAAATTTACATTTAAAGTGATTTTATCTTCATCTTTTCTTTTGCGCATATGAGGCTCTAAAACACTAGGATTTGCATCTAAAACCATAGCTTTTGTATCTTCTCTTAAATGCTTAATGAAAAATGGCACACTAAGAGTTGGTGCAAATTTTCCAAAATTTAAAAATGAAAAAAGTAAAAATTTTTCAAAAGCACTAAAAAAATCAGCTATACCATATTTGTTTAAAGTATACTCTATAAGCTCAAAACTCGCACTTTTATCTTTACATCTAAAAGAGCGATCTAAAAGCTCAATTAACATTACTTTATTTTTAGGATTATTTAAAAGTTTTTGCATTTTGGCATGAAATTCTTTTTCGCTTTGAGAGATATTACTTTCTATCTTTCTTTGTAATTCTTCAGCTAATTGCAAAGCTTTTTGTATCATTTTTTCCTCCACTTTAATAGTTAATATGTATTTATGATACAAAAATTGCAACGAAAATCAACATATATTTATTTGTAATTTATTTTTTTATGTAAAAAAGTAACAAATATAAACATATATTTTTAATTATAAATAAAATATTAGCACAATAATAAATAATTATGAGTATTTCTTACACATCTAGCAATAATCTTTGCTTCAATATTATGATCTTTCAAAATTTTTAAAGCTTCAACTGCTTCATTTTCACTCATACTAGCTAAAAGTCCACCTGAAGTTTGAGGATCAAAATACACTATATCTTCATCTTTTTCATTTAAATTATCAACCCAAATTTTTAAACTATCTTTATTTTTATAAGCTCCTGCTGGGATAATCCCTATATTAGCCATTGACAAAACTCCATCCATTAAAGGAATTTCATTTTTATATACTTCTATCATAAGCTCTTTATTTAACATTTCTTTTAAATGTCCCAAAAGGCCAAAACCTGTCACATCACTTAAAGCACTAAGACTTTTAAATCTCTTTAAAATACGACTTGCATAAAGATTTAAAAAACTCATTTGTTCTACTGCTTTTAAAATCTTTGCTTTTTCTAGCAAACCAGCCTTGATAGCAGTACTAATAATACCACTACCTATAGGCTTAGTAAGTAAAATCACATCACCATCTTTTGCGCTATTATTAGCTATAAATTTCTTAGGATGAACTACGCCTGTTACACTAAGCCCAAAAATAAATTCATCATTTTCTATAGTATGCCCACCTACTAGCACAGCACCAGCTTCTTCAACCTTAACTCTAGCACCTTCTAACACTTCAAGTAAAATTTCATTATTAAAATGACAAGTATCAAAACCTACAATATTTAAAGCATTGATCACCTCAGCACCCATAGCAAATACATCACTTAAAGCATTTGCAGCAGCTATAGCGCCAAAATGATACGCACTATCAACCACGGGTGTAATAAAATCAAGAGTTTGCACCAAAGCTAAATCTTCATTTAGCTTATAAACACTTGCATCTTCATTATTATTAATACCACTTAAAATGTTTTCATGCGGTTTTAAAATGCCAAGAATTTTGTCAAGACCCACCGAGTCTAATTTGGCAGCTCAACCCGCAGCTTTTACATATTGGGTTAGTTTTTGATCTTTATATATCATAAAGAAATAATCTTTGCCTTTCCAAAAAGTTCATTTAAAATTTCATAAGCATTGCCTATTTTACCTATTTTAAGTTCTTTGCTTTTGCCAAAAAATTCCAAACATGCCCCGCAACTATAAATTTCAACTCCTAAATTTTCAAGTTCTTTCATAGCCTCAAAAGCAATATGAGAGCAATCAGTATTCATCAAAACACTATCATTAACACAAAGGATTTTTACAGGTTTATTAGGTAAATCTTTTAGAGTTTTTAAAAAACCTAGCATTAAATTTTTTCCAAGTTCTCCCTCGCCCACTCTATCGCGTTTTAAAAATAACACATTGTATTCTTGTAAATTTTTTTCTTGAGTTTGAGCTATATTGCCATCTTTTATAATGCTAATAATACTCTCATCATCTAAATCTTTAACGCTAAATTCCAAATTTAAAGATTTTAAAAATCTCATTACATTTTCTTTAGAAGCTTGAGAATTTAAAAGAATTTCTAAATTTTCATTTTCTTTTAACTCTTCTAAGGCTTTTTTTGTTTCTATCACAGGACGTGGACAAGCTAAATCTCTACAATCAATTTTCATTTTTTACCTTTTTTATTTAATGATATATTGTTATAACTTGTATTCAAATTAAGTTTTGTTTTTTTCTTGATTTTTCTTAAAAAATAATTCTTTAAAGCGTTTATTGGTATATTCTTCTACATCTTGTTGTAAAATTTTAAAATTTTGAATTAATTCATAAGCTCTTGGAGTAAGTTTGCTACCAGCTTCACTTCCTCTTCCTTTTTTAGCAATGAGCAATTCTTCTTTCATATTTTTTTCTAAATCTTGTATATAAAGCCATGCTTTTTTATAATTAATCCCTAGTTTTTTAGCCGCTTGGGAAATACTTCCACATTCTCCTACTAATTCTAAAATATCTGTTTTACCTTTACCAAAAAGCAATTCTCCTTCAGGATTTTCTACCCAAATTTTACTTTTTACATGAAATTTTTTACCCTTTTTTTCTTCAAAACAACCAAGTTCACAGTATTTAACATCAATTTTATAAGTTTTAAGTGTAGCTCTCATATCAGCCATATTAAAGTTTTTTGCACATTCTAAAGCATCTTTACATGATATGCGACGCTTAGAATCTAATTTTGCTTCCAATTTTTCTAAAATTTCACTTTTTGCTATATTTTTGTTTAACTTGCCAAATTGACCTAACTCACAATCTGAAATTTTTACACCTAATTCTTTTATAGCAGTTTGAAAATCTTCTTTAGAATATTGTTTTAAAAGTTCTAGTGCTTTTTTACAAGTAAGTTTATTATTTTCATCAAGATTTTTTTGAATTTGTAAAATTAGCTCTTCCATGAATTAACCTTGGATTATAAGTAGTAAAAAAGGGTGCTTGTAAACACCCTTTGAATTATTTTACATCAAGTCCTAAATTTTGACCCTTGAGTAAAACTCTTTTTCTATACATTGCACTAACTTCAGCTGCATCACCAACCAAAAGTGCATTTGTAGAACAAACCGCAGCACACATAGGCACTTTACCTTCTGCGATACGATTTTGTCCATAAAGCTCTCTTTCTTCATGAGAGTTAGTAGGCTCAGGACCACCTGCACACATAGTACATTTGTCCATTTCACCCTTAATACCAAAAGCACCATCTCTTGGAAATTGTGGAGCACCAAAAGGACATGCATAAAGACAATACCCACAACCTATACAAGTTTTTTTATCATGTAAAACAATACCATCAGCTCTAATATAAAAGCATTTTACAGGACAAACTTGCTCACACGGAGCATCTGTACAGTGTTGGCAAGCAAGAGTTGTTGAAAACTCTTTGCCTTCTATACCTTCATTTAAAGTGATTACTTTTCTTCTATTAATTCCTACTGGCACTTCGTGCGCACTTGAACAAGCTACTTGACAAGCAAAGCAAGAAATACAGCGATTATTATCTACATAAAATTTCATTCTAGCCATAACTTACCCCTTAAGCCTTTTCAAGTCTGCAAAGTCCTGCATTAAACTCAGAAATTTGCGTATTTATATCAAAACCATAGTTAGTAACCGTGTTAGAACTTTCCCCTATAGTATAAGGTTTAGTACCTTCAGGATAATTATAACTTAAATCCACACCTTGCATAATACCTGCAAAATTATAAGGCAAGCAAATTCTATCTGGCGTAACTGAATGATTATGCACACATTTTACTTTAATCTTAGTGCCTTGTGGTGAATGAATCCACATCATATCACCATCATTTATACCATATTTTAAAGCAAGTTCAGGGTGCACATTAGCAAACATCTCAGGTGTGATTGCAGCAAGATATTTACTAGTTCTCTCAAGCATACCCGCACCGCTTAAATTTACTAAGCGCATACTTGAAATAATAGTTGGAAACTCTTTACTCCAATCTGTTTTTTGTTGCTCGCTAATAAATTTACTCTCAACCCTAAAGTTTTTCTCTTGATCACCCCAAGTAGGATATTTTTTAACCAAATCCCAACGAGGCGAGTGAATAGGCTCTCTATGCAACGGAATAGGATCAGCAAATTCCCAAACTTTCATTCTCGCTCTTGCATTACCTAAACAACAAGCACTTTTTTCTCTACATTTTTCTAAGATTATACCTGAAATATCTGTGCTCCAGCTAGCACCCATTAATTCTTTTTCTTTATCGCTTAGTTTGATATTAAATACTTTTTCGATATTTTCTTTAGTAATTTGTGGGTAGCCACCTTTAACTTTACATCCTTTTGGAGTAAAAGTTTCATCTGCTAATTGAGAATGCCCATCATGCTCTAAACCAAAGCGATTTCTAAAGCCCATACCACCTTCTTCATAAGGAATATCTGTGTTCCACATGATAGAAGTACCAGGGTGTTGTTTATCCCAACAAGGCCAAGGTAAACCATAATATTCGCCTTTAACTTCACCACCAAT
The DNA here is from genome assembly GCF_025772385.1 of Campylobacter sp. FU_520. NCBI lineage: Bacteria > Pseudomonadati > Campylobacterota > Epsilonproteobacteria > Campylobacterales > Campylobacteraceae > Campylobacter > Campylobacter sp. FU_520. The sequence continues at coordinate 78,039 of NZ_JAKMRZ010000003.1, forward strand.
ACCTCTTTGAGTATCAGGATCAAAATGTTCCCAATTTTGCTGGTGTTTTCTTAGGCGCTCAGCTGAAATACCTCTTAAGCCTATACTTAAAAGACCATTACTCATTTCTCTTGTGGCATCATCAGGCCATATGAAATTATCATCATTATCATCTCTTGTTTGTACAAGTTTATGATCTTTTAATTCCATTTTCATACCACGAGTGTATTCTTTATAAAAACCAAATTTTTTAGCAAAAGCAAACATAATCTCTTGGTCTTCTTTACTTTCATAAATTGGTTTTACTACTTGAGAACGCCATTGCATAGCACGGTTAGTCGCTGTTACATAACCTTCTGTTTCAAATTGGGTTGAAGCAGGAATAATATAAATACCATCTGGACGATCTGCTAAAACTGCTACTTCATTTACAAAAGGCTCAGCAATTACGATCATATCAAGTTTTTTAAGTGCTTCTTGAATTTTTACCGTATGTGCCATAGAAGTAATACCCGTTCCTTGCACCCAAAGTACACGGATAGGTGAGTTTGAATAAGTTTTTTCTTCATGTAAAACACCTTGCCACCATTTTGCTAGTGAAAAGCCTTTTTCATGCATCCATTCTTTAGAATAAAATCTTAAATTTAAATACTCTCTCTCAACATTCCATACATTAGAAAAATGATTCCAAGCATTATCATCAAGTCCATAATAAGCTGGTAAAGTATCAGCCAAACAACCCATATCAGTAGCACCTTGAACATTATCATGACCTCTGATGATGTTTGTTCCTGCACCTGGTTTGCCTATATTACCAAGAACGAGTTGCAAGATAGCTAGGATTCTTGTATTAGAGCTACCTACTGAGTGTTGAGTAATACCTAAAGCCCAAAATAGCGTAGCAGGTTTGATTGTAGCTAGCATTCTTGTGATTTTTTCAAGTTGAGCAGCCGGAACACCTGTTACATCTTCTACAACTTCAGGAGTCCATTTAGCAGCCTCTGCTTTTATTTCTTCAACCCCATAAGTTCTAGTTTTGATTAATTCTTTATCTTCCCAACCGTTTTTGAAGATCAAATGAAGCATACCATAAACTAAAGCTATATCTGTACCTGGACGAATTCTCACATATTCATCAGCATGCACTGCAGTTTTTGTAAATACAGGATCTACAACTACTAATTTAGCATTATTACGATCTTTTGCTTGCAATAAGTGTTTAAATCCGATAGGATTTGCCACAGCAGTATTTGCACCAAAAATAATCATCATTTTTGAATGTTTAGTCACATCACCAAAATGATTTGTCATAGCGCCATAACCCCATGTATTCGCCACACCGGCGACTGTTGCGCTGTGTCAAATTCTAGCAACGTGGTCTATATTATTGGTACCCCAAAATGCTGCAAATTTTCTAAAATAATAAGCTTGTTGGTTATTAAATTTAGCCGAACCTAAGAACATAACGCTATCAGGTCCATTTTCTTTACGGATTTCAAGCATTTTATCACCAATTTCATTGATAGCTTGCTCCCAAGTTAAACGCACCCATTTGCCGTTTTCTTTTTTCATAGGATATTTAATACGCTGTTTTGATTTAGTAAGATCGATTTGATCTATCCCTTTACAGCAGTGTGATCCTTGAGAAATAGGATGTTCTATAGCGTTTTCTTGACGCACCCAAACTCCATCTTGTACTTCTGCTTTAATTCCACAGCCTGCACTACAGATACTACAGATTGTTCTAACAATCTTAGAATCTGGATAAGGATTTGCTACTTCTTGTTCACTTGCAGCTCTAATGGCTTTATTTTCACTACCAAAAGCCGCACTTCCAAGACCAGCAATACCAGCAAGCTTAAGAAAATTTCTTCTTGCTAATGCCATCTTCTTCCTTTCTTAATTAGTAAGCTATTTTGTAATATTTTTCCCAATGCATAGTTTTTTTATAAAGCACCTCTTTTTTAGTGCTTTTTCCTAAAACTACAGTATTTTGCTCTTGGTAATCATCTTTAGCTAAAGCATTTACACTTGCTCCAGCTACCACCCCTAAAGCACCAATTTTCAAAGATTTTTTTAAAAAATCCCTTCTTTGATTGGCCTCCATGTTCTCTCCTTTGAAATAAAAGTAAAGAATAACTATAAATACTTATTTTTAAAGTATTTACGCACTTAACAGAGTAAATTTTGCATATTTTCACTTAAGATTTTATTTAATTTCTATTTTCATAAAAAGATGATTTTGATAATATGTATTTTGGTAACAAAATACATATTAATTTTTATAATTTGCTAAGTTCTTCTATATTTGTTTTACTAAATTTAGTAGGAAGTCTTGGTTCGTAAGGAAGTCTTTGCAAGGCCTCATCTGCTACGCTTTTGCCTTCTTTTTTTACAGGCGCTTGTACTTCTAAATAAGCCCTTTCGTTTGCAAAAAAGACTTTCATAATATTAGCAATAGCAATGTAAAAATTTGAATTTTTGTGGATTTGTAATTTTTCTATAAACTCATCTATCACAGGGTTTATCACAAAACGAAATAATTGCTGTGCAACTTTTAAATCATGCTCAATAATACTTGCCATAAAAGCAAATAAAAAGCCAAATTCATCTTCACTTTGTCTGCAATCTTCTTTTTTTCTAAATTTGGTTTTTCTAATGATTTCACAAGCTTGAAGCTTCATTTTACCATCATCTCTACCCTCATCGTAAAAAGAAGCACTAATAGGTACATTCACATAAGAAAAATCAAAAAATACCGCATTTTGTTCTTCTTTAAAACTTGCAAAATCACATGCACTAAGTTTTTCAAAATCAGGTTTTAAACTATCATCTAAAGGGCTTTGAGCTAAAACTAAAACTTGCTCATGCCAAATTTTAAACTCTTTTTCATCGATAAAATTAAAAGCTTTAGAAAAAAATTCATAAAAATATTTGCGCGAAAGATCAATATCTTGTATCATTAATTTTCCTTGTTATTTTTATTTGATTATAACAAGGAAAATTTAAAAAAATCAAGTGAGATTTTAAAATTTTGTTTTAGAATCGTAAGTAAATGATGGATTGATTTGTTTTTTATCGCTTAATTCTTTATACCAATAAGAGTGTAAAATATAAACTTCCTCTTCTTCCTTATAACCACTAATCATAGAGTGGATACTTCCTTTAATAGCAAATACAGCCATATAAATATGAATAGCAAAAAATACTGCACATAAAATACCCAAAATATTATGGATGATAGCTGAAGCTCTTAAAATATCTATATGAGAAATTCCAAAAATAGACTGTAAAGAAGTAGAATTAAAATCAAGGAAAAACATAAACGCTCCGGTGATTATCATCAAAAATCCACCAAAAACAGCTATATAATACCAAGATTTTTGACCAAAATTAAACTTACCCGCAGGCACAGGTTTTTTCTCTTTACTTAAATATCCACCTACTATCATCATCCATCTTAAATCATAACTTGCAGGAAGCATTCTTTTAATCCAACACAAAAGCATAGGAATGATAGAAATGATAAATAAAATAGTAGCAATGCCATGTAAGTTTTTACACATTCTTACAAAAAATCCACCGCCAAAATACGATCCAAAAATCATAATAAGTCCGGTTGGTACAAGGATAATCCAAGAAATTGCTGCTACAAAATGAAACAATCTTTCAAATACTGAAAAAGCGTAAATTTTCTTACCATCATGAGAAAATTTCTTTGGACCTATGACCATATAATGCAAAGCAAAAGCTGAAATAACTACTATAAGTATAATCAAAACAGCACTTGCAATATACTCACCTTGCAGTTTAGTCCACAAAGCACCAAAATTTTGATAACTTTCTATATTCATCACTCTTTGCACATCCCAAATTTGAGTATTTTTAACTTCAAAATTTTCTTGAGCAAATAGAAAGTTAAAACAGGCTAAAAGAGCTAGTATAACTCTATGCATAAATTACTCCTAAACATTACACGCTAGCTAAAGCTTAGCGTTGTAGTTTTGTTAATTTTCAGTTTCCATTTTTATTTTAAAAAAAGTTTTATTTAAAAAACATAAATTTGCAAAAAACTACAAAAAAACTCAATTTTTAGTTTCTTTTTGAATAATTTTCATAACAAAACTCTCTTATCATAGATAAATTTTCATTCTTATCAAAGAACATTAAATTTGGAAGTCTTACTCCGTTAAAAGTGGTGTTTTTAACTATAGAATAATGAATTTGATCTAAAAATACTATTTTTTGTCCTATTTTTAACTCTTGATTAAAAGCATACTCACCCATGATATCCCCTGCTAGGCAAGTATTGCCACCAAGTAAATAAGCAAATTCATTTTCTTTTAACTCGCTATATTTTTCCCCATCACGACTTGATAAAATTCTAGCATTTAAAACCTCGCTTGTATAAGGCATGATGATAGTATCTGGCATATGAGCTTCGCTTGAAGTATCTAAAATAGCTATTTTTTTCTCATTTTCTACTATATCTATCACACTTGCAACTAAAGTTCCACACTGCCAACCCACAGCCTCACCTGGCTCAAGATACACTTGCACTCCATATTTATCGCTAAATTTTTTACAAAGATCAATTAGTTTTTGCGTGTCATAGCCTTCTTTTGTAATGTGATGACCCCCGCCAAAATTAACCCATTTCATATTTTTAATAAATTTTGAAAATTTAGCTTCAAAAGCATTTAATACAAGCTCTAAAGAATGCGCACTTTCTTCACATAAAGCATGAAAATGAAGCCCACTTAAGGCACTTAAATCTTCATTTTCAAAATCAATCGCACGAATTCCTAATCTTGAAAATCTACCACAAGGATTATAAAGTTCTTTTGGAGCCACTGAAAGCTCTGGATTACAACGCAAACCAAGAGACTTTTTACTTGCTTTGTCTTTAAATTTTTTAAACTGATTAAAAGAGTTAAATACTATATGATGTGAAAGATCTATGATTTCATCTATTTCATCTTCTTTAAAAGCAGGTGAAAAAGTATGAATTTCTTTGTTCATATATTCTTTTGCAAATTTAGCTTCCCAAAGCCCACTGCAAGTACAGCCTGATAGATACTCACCCACTATATCCATAGCACCTGAAAAAGCAAAACCCTTTAGAGCAAGTAAAACTTTTGCTCCACTTTGCTCGCTCACTTTAGCCAAAAGCTCACAATTTTTTCTAAGTTTATCTTCTTCTAAAATATAAGCAGGAGTTTGAAAGTCTTTATCTAGATGATTTTTAATTAGCATTATTTATCCTTAATTTTTGATTTAAAACCACTTGTATAACAAATCATATTAAAATTATATCTTGTTTTTATAATTTACAATCATTAATCAAATAATAGTTATAATCAAAATCCAAATCAAAATTAATTTAGGAGTAAAAATTTAATGGACAGAAGGTTATTTTTAAAATTTAATGCTTTAGGTTTAGTAAGTATTAGCAGTGCTTATGCAATGGGAGATCATTCTCATCACAATATGCACTCAAAACATACACAAAAAGAAGTAAAAGAAATCGATACTTCTTTTATCAAACTAGAAAATCCAAACATTAAACTACTCGATGAAAAAAACTTTCCTAGCGGAGGAACATTAGCAAATTTAAAACTTCTAAAAAACACAAGTACAAAGAAAAATTTCTTTAGATCAAGTATAGAAATCAAAGAAAGTCAAATAGAACTTGTTAAAGGTAAAAAAACAAAATGTTTTACTTACAATGGCTCTATACCTGGACCTAAAATAGAAGTTTATGAAGGTGATACAGTTGAAATTTTAGTAAAAAATAGTTTAAAAGAGCCAACTACAATCCACTGGCATGGACTTGACATACCACCTGAGCAAGATGGCAACCCACACGATCCTATCATGCCTGGTAGAGAAAGAATTTATCGCTTTAAACTTGGAGAAAATTCAGCAGGAACTTACTGGTATCATCCGCACCCACACTACACCACAGCAAAGCAAGTTTATAAAGGCTTAGCAGGGGTATTTGTAGTAAAAGCTAAAAAAGATGCGTTGTCGCATTTACAAGAACAAGATTGGGTGATTAGTGATTTGCGTTTAGATGAAAATGCACAAATTCCTGATAATAATTTATTTGATTGGCTAAATGGTAGAGAAGGAAATTTAATTCTTATCAATGGACAATTAAAGCCAAAAATAACGCTTGACAAAGCTCAAAGAATTCGTATTTATAATTTTTGTGCGGCAAGATATTTAAATTTACGCATTAAAGGCGCTAAATTTATTTTAGTAGGAACTGATGGAGGGCTTATAGAAAAAGGTGTTGAATTAGATGAGTTATTTTTAAGTCCTGCTTCAAGAGTAGAAGTATTAATCAAAGCAAATAAAGGTGATTTTAAACTTGAAAGTACTTATTATGACCGCGATAAAATGCTTGTTAAAGAAGAACCTTACACTCTTATGTTAGCTGATCTTAAAGTAGAAAAAACTATAGAAAACATACCGGAGAAATTACGCGAATTTCCACCTTTAAAAGAAGCTACAAGCTTTAAAGAAGTGATTATGAGTGAAGATCATATGCAAATGCATGGTATTAGTAAAAAAAGTGAAGAAGAAATCAAAAAAAGCCTTGCCTCTATGTTTTTAATCAATGGTAAAACATTTGATATGAATAGAACGGATTTAACCTCAAAATTAAATGAAGTAGAAGAATGGGTAGTAAAAAACAAATCACATATGGATCATCCTTTCCATATACACGGAACACAATTTGAACTCATATCTTCTAAATTTAAGGGTAAAATAACAAAAGCAAAATTCAGAGCATTGCAAGATACGATTAATGTAAGACCTGGAGAAGAATTAAGACTTAGAATGAGTCAAAAATTTACCGGTATTAGAATGTTTCACTGCCATATTTTAGAGCATGAAGATCTTGGAATGATGGGAATTTTAGAAATAAAAGAATAAAGGTAAAAAATGGTAAAAGTCGAATTTCTAGGGCCAATTAACAAAGAAAGCTTAGAACTAAACGTAAGCAATCTTAAAGAATTAAAAGCAATTTTAGGGCAAGATGAAAGCTTAAAAGAATGGCTTGAGCTTTGTGCAGTTGCTTTAAATGATGAAATGGTTTTTGATGATGAAACCACCTTAAAAGATGGGGATAAAATCTGTCTACTTCCACCGGTTTGTGGAGGATGAGTTATGTTTGAATTACATCAAGGAGCCTTAGAAATTCCTAGCATTTATGCTAGATGGTATAAATATGCTAAAGATAAAAACTGCGGAGCTTTGATCACATTTTGCGGTATAGTGAGGGCTGAAGATGAGATTGAGGCTTTAAGTTTTGATATATATGAGCCTTTATTAAAAACTTGGTTTGAAAAGTGGTGCCAAAAACTTGCAAATGAAAATGCAAGCTTGATGTTTGCTCACTCTATCGGCGAGGTTAAGGTGCATGAGAGTTCTTATTTTGCTGGGGTTTTAAGCAAGCAAAGAAAATTAGGACTTAAGCTAATTAATGATTTTGTAGAAGATTTTAAAGCAAGCGCACCTATATGGAAGTATGATATCATTAATGGCGAAAAAATTTATGCCAAAGAACGCTCTTTGAAACTTCAAGGAGCAGGAATTTTAAGCACTAAGGACTAAAATGCTAACTTCTTATAACCAAAGTTTAGATATACTTCATTCACACATACAAACATATGAAAAGATAGAAAACATCGCTTTAACACAGTGCTTAGATAGAATTTTAGCCATAGACATCAAAGCTTCTACTAACAACCCTCAATTTCCCACAGCTTCTATGGATGGTTATGCGATCAAATTTAGCGAGCAAGATGAGGCTTTGTCTATCATAGGTGAAGTGCCTGCTGGAGTTTTTCCAAGCTTTAAAATACAAAATAAAGAATGTGTTAAAACCTTTACAGGTTCTTTAATGAGTGAAGGTTGTGATACCTTAGTACCTGTTGAAAAAGTAGAAGTTAAAAATAACATAATTTATATAAAAGAAAAAGTTCCACAAGGCTTTGCTGTGAGAAAGGTGGGCGAGAGCTACACCGAAGGTGAAATTTTACTCACAAAAGGCACAAAGCTAGGCTATAGCGAGATAGCACTTTTAGCCGAGCTTGGACACTTTCATATTAGCGTTTTTACTAAACCTATCATAGGCGTGCTAAGTAGTGGAAGTGAGATCAAAGACTTAGGCGAAAGCTTAGAGCACTCTGCACAAATTCGCTCATCAAACCATGTAGCCATAGCTAATATGGCAAAAAAACTTGGTGCTGAAGCTAGAATTTTCCCACTTTTAAAAGATGATATGCAAAAAACTCCAAGTGTTTTAAAACAAGCACTTAATGCGTGTGATATTTTAGTTACCACTGGTGGAGTTTCCATGGGGGATTTTGACTTTTTAAAACAAGCTGTTAAAGAGTATGAAATCATCATAGATAAAGTCGATGTAAAGCCTGGTAAACACATCAAAATTGCCAAATTTGAAGATAAATTCATCTTTGCCCTACCGGGTTTTCCATACTCGGCTATGGTGATGTTTAATTTATATGTAAGAGAACTTTTAAATGCTTGGCTTTTACAAGAAAAAGACTATGTATTTAAGGCATTTGCAAATACTGACTATAAGAAAAAAAGTTCGCATTTAGAATTTGTAGCTTGTAATGTAGAATTTAAAGATGGAAAAATTTATGCCAATTTAAAAGGCAAAAAACAAGGCTCAAGTGCCATCATCAACAACCTTAACCACAAGGCTGCATTAATGATAGCACATGGTGATATAAAAGAAAATGATTTGGTTAATATAATTTTTATGCCTTAAACAAATGCTTTTTGAATTTTTTCAAAAAGCATTTTTGCTTGTTTTTGATTTTGCTCTAACTCGCTTAAAATTTCCTCTACTTCACGCAAGGTTTTTTCTTCTTTTACGTTTGGATTTTTAGCACTTAAATCATAATTTCTTTCTTCAAGTTCTTTTTTACTTACCAAATAAGAATTAGCCGTGATTTTTTTTTCTTTATAACATTTTAAAAATTCTTGTAAATGCGTGTATTCTAAAGGTTTGTTTTTAGTCAATTTAAAAGGTGGTACAAGCTCATAGTAATATACACTTTCATCATTTTCACCACAAATGCTTCTTTGTCCTTTAGAGAAAAAAAGTATATTAGTTTTAACCGCACTATATGGTAAAAATACACCGCTTGGCAAGCTTAAAACACATTCAAGATTAAAATTTTCTAGCAAGTCTTTTTTTACACTCACAAAGGCATTTGAATTTTGAAAAAGCACCCCTTCAGGCACTACTATGGCACATCTTCCATTGTTTTTCAAAGACTTTAAAATATGCTGTAAAAACAAAAGCTCGGTAGCATTTGATTTTACAGGAAAGTTATTTTGAATTTGATCTTTTTCTTTGCCACCAAAAGGAGGATTTGCCAAAATCACTTCGTATTTTTCATTTTCAGTTATGTCTGTGATTTTTTTATTTAGAGTATTGGTTTTGATGATATTTGGGGACTTAACCTCATGTAAGATCATATTCATCACACCCATTGCATAACTTAGCGGAGTTTTTTCTTTACCGAACAAGGCATCATTTTGTAAAAATTCAAGTTCTTCCACACTCAAATTTGCTTTTTTCTTTTTTGCCCTATCTTCATAAAGAATATGCAAAAAACTCTCTACTAAAAACCCACAACTCCCACACGCAGGATCATAAATTCTCTCTTTTACTTTAGGGTCTAACACCTCCACCATGGCTCTAACCAAAGGTCTTGGGGTATAAAACTCCCCGCTATTTCCCCCATCGCTTCCCATGTCTTTTAAAAGCTTTTCATAAACCTCACCCAAAGCAAATACATCACTTTCTTTGCTAAAACTTAGCTCATCAACTAAATTTATAACCTCTCTTAAAGTATGGCCATTAGCTATGCGGTTGTCTATAAATTCAAAAATTCCGCCTATCTTATACTCTATGCTTTTGAAATTTTCATTATCTTTAAAACTTTTTAGGTATGGAAAAAGCTCATCATTCACAAAGCTTAGCAAATCGCTTCCACTTAAAGCATTTTTTACATCAAGCTTTCCTTCGCTTGTTTTAGGTGCTGCCCAAGCTCTCCAACTGAATTTTTCTTGCAAAATAGCCTTATAAGGCTTTTCATCTAACTCAGCTTCTAGCTTTAACTCTTCTTCATAATCATCTAAAAATTTCAAAAAAAGCACCCAACTAATCTGCTCACTATAATGCATAGCACCGCTTATGCCATCATCGCGTCTTAAAATATCTGTGATTTTATCGATTTTACCTTGCATTTAAAAATTTCCCTTTCTAAAAAGTCTTAAAAGTTCTATATTAATATAATAATTATTTCTACCCATTTTAATGCACTCTAGCACCCCTAAATTTTCACAAATTTTAAGGTATTTTGAGGCACTTTGCCTAGAAATATCTAATTTATTTATCAAAAAGTCTATCTTTGTATAAGGATGAGAAAACAAAAGCTCCACAAAGTCTTTGCTGTAAAAATTCGTTTTATTTTGCAAAATTTCACCTACATCAGACATCATTTTTTCTATTATAGTAATGGTTTTTATCGTTTTTATAGCAGTTTGCTCTACACCTTTGAGTATGTATTCTATCCATTCTAAAATTGCACCTTCATCACGTACTTTTTGTAAAAGATTGTAATACTCTTCTTTGTTATTTACTATATAAGAGCTTAAATACAAGATAGGCAAATCAAGCAAGCCTTTATAAACTAAATAAAGTATATTGATAATCCTGCCTGTTCTACCATTACCATCGTAAAATGGATGTATGCTTTCAAACTGATAATGAATGATTGCCATTTTTACCAAAAAATCAAGTTCATCTAAAGTATCATCGTTGATGTATCGCTCCAAATTTCCCATAAGTTCTTGTATGTCACTAGGATTTTGCGGGGGGGGGGTGTGTTTGATTTCTCCTGTGGTAGGATTTATCAGTGTAGTTCCGCTTTGTTTTCTAAAACCTGCATTATTTCTTTCTAGTCTTTTTTGAATTTCTAAAATATGTGCATTTCTTAATAATTGCTCTTTTTTTAAAAGCTCATATCCTTTTTTTAAAGCATTTTCATAGTCTTTCACTTCTTTTGCCGCTCTTGTAAGTTTACTTTCATCGATTTGAGATAAAAAAAGTTCATCGTGAGTGGTAATAATATTTTCTATCTCGCTAGAATCTTTAGCTTCTTGCAAGATCAAAGCATTGATTAATATATTTGGATTAGGCATGCTTTTGCTAAGTCCATTTAACTCCGCTAATTTTCTCGAAGCCCTAATGATGAGACCATAAATATTTGCATTTAATTCTATATCTAAAGGAAGTTTTGGTGGTATGAATTCTTTCATAATTTTTCCATATGTTAAAATTTTTAACATTATAAAAAAATATGTTAAAAAAATCAAAAATTTTTAACATATCTAGTCCTTATGTTAAAATTTGATAAAAATTTTAACATTTATAATCTTCCCTGAAAAGCTTTACCTAGCAAGGACTTTTTAAGCTCTTGTAAGTCTTTTATCTGCATTTGATAGTTTTGTTTTAAATTTTTTACATGAGAAGAAAGTTCATCTAAATGCGAAGCGATTTGCTCTTGCTCTTGTAAAGGCGGTAGGGGAATTTTTAATTTAGAAAATTCTGTTTTATTTATAATTGGTAAAGTAGTTTGAGAAGCATTTTTTTTAAGAATTTCTTGAAAATAGTTACTTAAGCATACAAAAAATAAATACTTTGAAACAAAAGTAGAATTTGGAATAATGGCATTAATCTGTTGATTACAACTTCCACTAACTCCACTTAATCCTACTTTCCCGATAGAAGCACCTATACAAACTACCAAAATTGTATCTTTTGGTAAATTTCTTGCATTATCAAAGCCTAATTTTGATAAGTTATCACTAGCAAATTTTATTATCATATCTCCATTTAAATCACTAGGCTTAAACAATGGATACTCATTTCCATAAAAATTAGGATTATTTTTACTAGGTGTTGTTCCTGTAATTATTTCCCCTATATCATCCAAGCTTTTCCATTCCCAACCTTGTGGGAGTTTGTAGTTTTCCTTAGTATTATCCTTTAAAGGGTTAAAAGCTTTTTGCAAGGCACTTCGCATTAACTCATCTAAATTTAGCAAATCTTGCTCTAAAATTTTTATACTCTCATCTATCTTTGCAAAACTCTCATCTAAAATCCCCACTATCCTTTCTTGCTCTTGTAAAGGTGGTAAAGGAATTTTAGTCTCTTTAATTGTTTTAACATTAATAGCTTTAAAAGTAGAACCAGTTGAATTATCATTAAAATATTTTTTTAAAGTTAATAAATAAAAAAATAAAAATTCATTATTTGCCTTAATTCCATTTAAGGAACACAATCCACGTCCTATCGCTATATCTTCAAAAGCAATATTCACTTCACCAACAGGTGCTCTCACAGACAATACAACCGAATTCTTTTTTGCAATTTTTCTGATGTCCGAAGTAACAAAATCAGATTTCTTTATATATTTATCAGAAAAAGCTGTTTTTCCTTGATGAAATTCAATTAAATCTTTATTTTTATCTTTATTAAAAATACAATTTCCACTTGGAGATTGTCCCATAATCACTTCACAAATTTCCTCTAAGCTTTTCCATTCCCAACCTTGTGGTAAATTTGTCATTGGTTTATTCTTGCGTTGTTTAATTCTTGAAATTTAAGTGCAAGTTTATCCATAAAAGTATATGAGCTTGTATAGTTATTTTTTTCTGCTTCTTCATTCGCTTTTTGAGCATTTGCAATAGCTGCATTAAGATTTTGTTGTATAATATTTGTAAAATCATAATTTTTAGTATAATCTTTGATATATTTTTTCAAGCAAGTATTGATTAATTCATTACAAGGACTATTTGTGCTAAATGATTTTGTAGTGTATGTAAAATGTAAAAGTATCCAAAATTCAAAACAAGGATTTGAGGTAATTGCTTCAAATTTGTATTTTTTACATTTTTGCCTTGCTTTGTCAAAATCTGAATGTGTATCTTTATCAAATACACAATAAATTTTATCATAAGAATTTCCCTTGCTTTTTTCTTTAGTGAATTTAACAATTTTTAAAGGATCTGAATCTTTACCTGAGATGATGTTTATACTTACATTGCTTAAGTTAAAAAAATCTTTTAATCGGTTTAAATAGTTTTTTTCTGTTTTTTCACCTTCGCATACTATGAGTATAACTTCGTTTTCTTGTCTTTTTGGCTTTCTATCTCTTATTTTTATTTTTCTTTTTTTGTGTAAATCATCAGTTCCCATTATCACTCCATGATGATAATATTTCTTTAAAATAAGGCAAAGCCCCAAAACGCCCTAAAAGATAATCATTTTCCAAATTTGTTTTATCTTTTCTTACTTTAAAATCACTCAAAGGATAAAGTTTAGTAGCTTTATTTTGTTTTTCGCAAAACCAAATTTGATCTCTTCTAAAGATATCTTGATTTAAAATAGAAGTATCATGAGTGGTAAAAATGAGCTGAGCATTTGATTTGTTTAAATCTTCATTATGAAAAAGATTTACTAAAAATTTTGTCATTAAAGGATGTAAGTGAGTATTTAGCTCATCTATTATTAAAATATTTCCATTTTTTAAAGAATTAATCCAAATACCTACTAAATTAAAAAATTTTTGCGTTCCTTGCGATTCTAACGTAAACATATCAAATAATATTTGCTTGCCTTGCTGATTTGTATGCATAGTTTGTATATCTGTTTTTGTTAATCTTGCACCTTTTTCTAAATCAGCTTGGATTATTTGTTTGATTTCTTGTGGAATATTTTCTTGCATTAAACTTGTTTTATCTAATTCTTTTTTTTCAATCTTAATATCCTCTATATCTAGATCAGCTATTTTTAAAAAATTATTGACTAATTCTTTATCTTTTTCATACTCACTAATTGTGATATTTATTCCACTATCCCAGTTTTGTGACTTTGCTACTTGAAGCTTAAGATCAAAAAAATCAAATACAGGCTTTAATTGCTCATTATTTAATTGAATAGCTGTAGATAAAAATAAAGCGTTATCTCTAGTGCTTTCAGCCCATAATTGTTTTGAACCTAAAAATTTAGCCCCAAAAGAATAATTATATTTTTTTTCTTTTTCATTATAAATTCTTTCAAACCACTTTTGAGCTCTATTGCTTTCACCAAAAGCCAAAAGCCATTCTTCTAAAATATTTTCAGAATTTAAGATAAAACCATATTGATATTTTTTATTATCTTGTATAAAAATTATTTCAAATTTTGTAGGCTTATCATACTCATCTCCTAATAAGAAAGGTGTTATTGGCAATTCATCCCCTCTTTGTTTTTTCGCACTAGAAATAACGATGGTTTTCATAGCTTGTAAAGCTTTTATAATATTTGATTTGCCCGCAGCATTTGCTCCATAAATCACACTACTTTTTAACAAAGCTAATTTTTTATCGCCATTAGTGTGAGAATCAAAAAAAGTATTATCTTTACTTGCCATCATACTTAAAACTTGTTCATCTTGAATAGATAAAAAATTCTCCACTCTAAATTCTATAAGCATATTTTTTCCTAAAATATATAGATAATTATTTTTTATAGATTATTTTAACGAAAAATCTCAAATTTATTCTTAAAAAATATTTTTATCTTTCATAAATCTCCCTTTGTAAATCATCAATGCATTGTTTTAAATTCTCCATACCTTCAAATTCACTCACTAGCTCTTTTACGCTACCTAAAGAGCTAAGATCTATAAGTGTTTTTAACCCACTATCAAAGTCTTTTATACCATACTCTTGATACCTATCTAGTAAAAACTCGACAAGTTTTAAGGCTTTTTCTTTTTGGAAGCGTTTTAAAAATGCACTATTTTTTACATTTAGCACGCGTTCATGGCGTGTTTTTATCTCGCTGTTAAAGCTTAAGTGTGCTAGCACATCATACACATCGCAGTCTTTTTGCTCAAAAATCACTGTCAATTCTTCCAAAACCTGCTCGCTTATGCGGTCTTTTTCAAGTTTTTGCAAAAATTCTTTCCTGCTTGCTTGGTTACTCCAAATCTCGCGTAACCTTGTCTCATCGTTATAAAATTCTGCTAGCTTTCCTACTAAAAATTCCAAAAATTCTTTTGTGCTAAGTGGCTTGTCGCTATCTCCTATGTAGCTTGTCGTTATATCAAGCACTTTTAGTTTGGTGCCTTTTAAATGCACGGTGACTTCTTTTTGCTTGGTTGTTTCTTTAGGGTTGCTTTGCTCTATTTTGTTTTGTATAGTTTTTACCTCGGTTTTTTCTTCATCTTTGATCTGCTCGCCATCCCATTTAGGATCATAAAAAAGTCTTGTTACTCCGGTAAAATCTAGTATAGTAAAAAAGTCTTTTCCCTCATACACCCTAGTGCCTCTTCCGATGATTTGCTTAAATTCTATGATAGAACCTATATTTGCCAAAAGCACTATGTTGCGGACATTTCTAGCATCTACTCCTGTGGTTAGCATTTTAGAACTAGTGAGTATCACAGGGTAGCTTTTGTCATTATCTTGAAACTGCTTTAAGTACTCAAGCCCTATTTTACCCTCATCACTTGTAACCCTCACGCAGTAGTCATCTCTTTTTACACTTTTAAATTTATCAATGGCTCTTTTTACTTCACTTGCATGGGCTTGGTTAGCACAAAAGATGATGGTTTTGTCCATAGGGTTGATGAGCTTTAAAATTTCTTTAGCTAGAAAATCGTTGTATTGAGGTAAGTGAATATTTCTTTCAAATTCATTGATCTTGTAAAAGCCTTTTTCTAACTCACCTTCTATGATATCATCAGGGTTATACACATAGCCTTCACTAAGCGTAGTCGTAACACGCTTAACTTTATAAGGAGTTAAAAAGCCATCTTCTATGCCATCTTTAAGACTATACTCATACACACTCCCACCAAAATATCTATAAGTATCTACATTATCGCTTTTTTTAGGTGTAGCAGTAAGCCCTAAATGCGTAGCCGATGAAAAGTACTCTAGCACCCCTGCCCAGCTACCTTCTTCATTCGCTCCACCTCTGTGGCATTCATCGATGATGATAAGATCAAAAAAGTCTTTGGGGTATTGTAAGTAGAATTTGCTTTCTTGTTCTTCATTAGCATTTTCTTGTTCTTTTGAATTTGAAGCTAGACTTTGATAAATTCCAAAAAACACATTTGCACTTGTAGGCACTCTGCCATTATTTTTTCTCAACTCTTGCGCACTCACTGCCACGCAATCGCCCTCTATAGGATTAAACTCTCCTAAAGCTTGATCTCTTAAACTCACCCTATCACATAAAAATAATATCTTAGGTTTTTTGTCTTGATTTGTTTTATTCCACCTAGCTTCAAGCAAACGATAACACAAAGCAAAAGCTATGGTGGTTTTACCTGTACCTGTAGCAAGAGTGAGTAAAATTCTATTTTTACCGTTGATCAAAGCTTCTATGACTTTATCAACTGCGATCTTTTGATAATATCTTAATTCTTTTTGGGGTATGTATAATTCTCGCTGCGATAAAAGCTTGTGTTGCCATTCTTTTAAATTTCCATAAATCCTAGTAAAAAGCTCACTTGGGGTTGGAAATTTTTCTATGTACTCACCGCTTGAAGTTTTTAAGTTGTATTCATAAATTTTATCGCCATTAGTGCTATATACAAATGCTACGTTTAAAATTCTGGCATATTCTATGCCTTGAGACAAGCCATCTAAAGGATCTTTTCTTTGTTTTTTAGCTTCTATGATAGCAAGATTATTGTTTTGAAATTTCAACAAATAATCTGCAAATTTTCTTTCGCCTCTTTTATTTCCTATAAGCTTACGTCCATCGGTAAAATAATAATTTCTTATGATATTTTCTTCACTCCAAGAGCTAGCGTGAAGTTTTACATCTATGAGTTTAACTCTAGTATCATCTTCTGAAAAATGCTTAAGTTCCATGGCTTCCTTATGGGTAAAAAATTTAAACAATTATACCATAAAAATCAAACCAAAACCCACAAACACACCTTGAGTATAGTATCTTACTTTATTTTCCCTATTGCAATAAAAACCTAGCTTTATTATAATTTCGAAAACCACAAAGGAGAGAAAATGGACTCAAAAATCTTTTTAGAAAATGGTCGTGTTAAAAGTAAAGGTTATGCTATGCTTAGCAAGGATTCTAAATTCACACCTTTTGAATTTACACGCCATAAAGTAGGTAAAAACGATATCTTAATCGCTATCAAATACGCAGGAATTTGTCATAGTGACATACACACCGCAAGAAGCGAATGGGGCGAGGCAACTTACCCTTGCGTACCTGGCCATGAGATAGCAGGAGAAGTTATCGCAGTGGGTGAAAATGTGAGTAAATTTAAAGTAGGCGATTTTGCTGGGGTTGGGTGCATGGTAAACTCATGCGGAGAGTGCGAAGCATGCAAAAAATCTCAAGAGCAATTTTGCGAAAATGGTAAAACCATCTACACTTATAACTGCAAAGATGTATTTCATGATAATGAAAACACCTATGGAGGCTACTCAAATAACATCGTAGTAAGTGAAAAATTTGCTATCAATGTACCAAAAAATGCACCGCTTGACAAAGTGGCGCCTTTACTTTGTGCGGGTATTACTACCTACTCACCACTTAAATTTTCAAACATAAAAGAAGGCTCAAGTGTAGCCGTAGCAGGTTTTGGTGGGCTTGGTATGATGGCAGTTAAATATGCTGTAAAAATGGGGGCAAAAGTAAGTGTTTTTGCAAGAAATGAGAACAAAAAAGCAGAAGCTCTAGCTATGGGTGTGAGTAATTTTTATACTAGTACAGATAAAAGTGCGGTAAAAGAAAGATTTGACCTCATCATCTCTACTATACCAACCTCTTATGATCCACTAGCTTATATGGATTTGTTAAAATTTGGTGGTGAGATGGCTATCGTAGGATTACCTCCACATGAAGTAAGTCCTAGCATTAACATCATTCATTTTGTATTTAAAGCAGGTAAAAAAGTATATGGCTCCCTTATTGGGGGCATTAAAGAAACTCAAGAAATGCTTGATTTTTCTTTAGAACATGGAATTTATCCTGAAATTGAACTCATCAAACCAAGTGAGATTGACAAAGCTTATGAAAATCTCACTTCAGGAAAAGCCAAATTCCGCTATGTAATCGATATGAGTGCAGAAAATTAATACTCATCAAAAATCACATCACTAGTATCAAAACCTCTTTGCTTGGCTATTTCAAGCAAGGAGTTTATTTGCTCTTTTGCTAAAATCTCTCTTGATAAAATCCATAAATATTTTTTATCAGGACTACCTACGATAGAAACTTGATAATTTGTATCAATGTAAATAATCTCATAATTTGGTTTGTTAAAAACATTCATAAAAATACTAAATTTAACCGCTAAAGCCCTTGGTGATTTTACCCTAGCTTTGCCATTTACTTGAGAGATTTCTCCATTTTCTTTTGTGCATATATTTTTGACTTTAATTATAGGCGTAGAGCCTTCATACTCTAGCTCATATTCTGCCTTAGCACTTTTGCAAGTTTTTTGAAAAAAAGCAGGTTTTCTAGCCATTTCTAACCATGTACCCATGTATTTTTCTAAATTTATACCATCTAATAATTCTATCATTTTTCTTCCTTTTGGTTTACCTCACCCCAATCACACATTGCTTGTAAAATAGGAATTAAACTTTGACCTTTTTTAGCAAGGCGGTATTCTACTTTTGGAGGGATTTGTGGGTATTCTTTACGCGTAATTAAATCATCATTTTCAAGCTCTCTTAAAGTATGTGTCAAAGTCTTAAAAGAAATATTGCCAAGATATCTTTTAAGTTCATTATATCTTACTACTTCATAGCGAAATAAACAATACAAAACACTCATCTTGTATTTGCCTGAAATCAAAGACAAGGTATAGTTAAACCCACATTCTGTAAAATCGCACTTTTCTTCCATATACTTTCCTTTAATATAGTATTATGCTTTTTTATATTATAATCCAAAATCATTTTTTATCAAAATGAAAACAAATTAAAAAGGATTTCGATGGATTTCATCACAAATCTTATCATTGCTGCTATTGTTGGTGGTGCATGTGGAGTTGCGCTTCATTTATGGAAAAAGAAAAAAGAAAAAGACAGTAGCGAAAAATAATATGTGAAGCAAAATGCTTCACATTGATTTAATTTATAATATATTTCAGTATATTCTAACTTCAGATCAAAAAGTAAAAATACTTATTCTATACATTCTGCCTTAATAGTATAAAAAAATTAATTACACTTTCTTATAGTATAGTATCTTACATAAATTTCAGTATTGAAATAAAATTATAGTTAAATTATAATTTTAAAAACATAAAAAGGAAAAATATGCAAAAGGTATTATTATTAAACGGTGCAAAAGACTTTGGACACTCTAAAGGAAGACTAAACACAAGCTTGCATGAACTTGCTCTTAAAACCCTGCAAGATCTTGGTTTACAAACCCAGCAAACACACATAGATCAAGGCTATAACACAAACGATGAAGTAGAAAAAATTCTAAATGCTGATGTTTTGATTTGGCAAATGCCTGGTTGGTGGATGGGAGAACCTTGGATAGTGAAAAAATACATTGATGATGTTTTTACAGCTGGGCATGGAGTATTTTATAAAAACGATGGCAGAAGTCACAATGAACCTACTAAAAATTATGGTACAGGCGGGCTTTTAAAAAATAAAAAATACATGCTTTCACTAACTTGGAATGCTCCAATGCAAGCTTTTGATGATGAGAATGAATTCTTTAATGGAGCCGGAGTTGATGGAGTATATTTACACTTTCACAAAGCGCATGAGTTCTTAGGTATGAGTGCTTTACCTACTTTCATAGCAAATGATGTAATCAAAAATCCTCAAGTACAAGAATATTTCACAAATTATAAAGCGCACTTAGAAAAAATTTTCAAAGCTTAGAAATTTGGGATTTGATGCTAGAAATCATTGATTTTTTAGCCTCAAATTCATTTTTTAAATTCAGAACAATCTGTCTTTTAGCTTCAATAAAATCAACAAAGCTTTGCATATAATTTTTGTAAATTTTTAAAACTACGGGCTTATTTAAAAGCAAATCTTCAAATTCATATACATTAAGCTCGGTTAATACTCTTTGATGTACTTCACTTGCTTTTGGATGATACAAGCTAAACTCAGTGCTATCAAGCTCATAAAATTCTTTACTTGCATTCATTTTAGTGCTAAAAAATCCCAAGCTAAGTTTAGTAGCGCTTTCATAATTAGCCAAAGCTTTTAGATTAAGTTTTTCTAAAAACAAATCAAGCTCAAGTTGGCTTTTAAACAATAATTGCTTAAAATCTTTTAAAAAAAGCTCCTCGCTAGCACTAACAAAGCTTCTAAAACTAGCAAATTCTTTTTCACTTTCTAAGGCATTTTCTTTTTGTAAATTTGAAAATTGAGCTTTAAAAAGCAAAATTTGCTCTTCTAAATGAGTAAAAAATAAGGAAAAATCATCTTTGATTTGACTAAATTCTAAAGTGATTTCATTTTTTAATCTTTTAAATTCCTTATTCATTGCTTCAGAGTTGTAAAACATAGCCAAAAATGCATCATCACTTGAAAGATACGGTGCTTTATAAGCAATTTTTTCATAAAGATTTTTCTTAAACAAACCCTTAGCTTCTTTATAATAACTACTATCTTTTTCTTTGATAAATTTTAAAATTTCTTGGGCAATTTTTTCTCCAACAAGTTTTAATTTATCTAAACAATTATGATTTAAAATTTTGATTTTTTGCTCTAGCTTACTTACTTCAAAAGTTTGCAAAATAGCGTTAAATTTAAACTCTAATTGTTCTAGCGCATTTTGAAATAAATCATATTGATTTGACAAAAGTTCGCATAAATTACTAAGTTTTTCTTTAACAAAATCTTTTTTAATGCGCTCATAATCAAGTTCTTTTAAATACTCATAAAGCAAAGGTAAATTTGACTTTTGCAAATCAAATTTTGCTTCTTTGCATGAAATTGCGATGATTTTTTCAAAGTACTTATCAAAAACTAAATGTGCATAATTTAAAACATTTTCTAACTCATCTTGACTTAACTTATCTTTTTGATTAAGCACACAAATCCCACCACGCTCTAAAAGCTTGGCATTTGCTTTTATGGCATCTTCTTCACTTTTTTTGCCTGCATTATCAATCAAACTAAGCCAAATAGCACTATGCATAAAAGAAAGCTCTTTAAAAGTAGTTAGTGTATCAGTTGTATTTGCATTTAAACCTGGGGTATCTATAAGCGTGATATCTTTTAAAAGCTCAATAGGTGCAAAAAGGTGCAAACTTTTAGTTTCTTTTAGCTCATTTCTTTGATCGCTAAATTTAGAAAGCTCATCTATATCAACAATCTCATCACTACCATCTTCATATTCAACTCTTAAAAAATACTCCTTAGCATAGCGTAAAAAAGTGGGCTTAAAAGTCACTGGCACCACGCCTGTTGGCAGGCATTCTTTTTGTAAAATCAAATTTAAAAGCGTGGATTTACCGCTGGAAAATTGCCCTATAATGGCCACATTAATGGCTCTTTTATAGCTAGCTATAATCATCTCAAGATCTTTTAAAAAGACATCATTTAAATGCAAACTTGGCTCTAAAAATGCATTTTTAATTGCTAAAATCTTTCCTTCAAAACTATCATCAAAGCTTTTACAATAAGCATCTTCATAAGCTTTTAAAAAATCATTAATCAAATCATTTTGCATTTAAAAGCTCCATTTTTAAAGTCTTTAAACTTTGTAATTTTGTATTGTTTTTTTCTAAAAGCTCTTTGGAATTTTGTTCATTTTGTTCTATTTGTAAAATCAAGTCTTTTAAGTCTTTGATTTGCTCTTCTTGTTCTTTTTCGTATAAATTTAAACTAAGCTCTAAATTAGTAAAAAATTCTTGATTATTTTTTAAATCTAGGGCGATTTTTTCTATATTAAATGTTTGTAATTTTTCTAAAATCTGATTTTCTAAAGAGCTTTCTAGTTTATAAATATCTTGAGTGGACTCTAAATTTTTTAAAAGTCCTGCTTTTAATGTCATAAAAAGTTCATTAGTAAAAATGCTTTCTATTTTTGCTTCAACCTTGCTTTTAAAATCATCACAATTTTGCTCTAAAATAGCTTTTAGAAAATCATATTTCACGCTTAGTGTATTTTTAATCTCATTAATCTTATACTCACTTTGCTGTTTTAACTCTCTTAAAAGATCAAAAATTCCATCTTTTAAAGTCGTATCGATGATAGTATTTAGTCTTTGAGTGTTGTTTTTGATTTTATTATTTTGATTATATTTTAGCTCATCTATGAGTTTTTCTTTTAATTTTTTAGCTAGCAAATGCAAAAGTGTTAAAATTTCTTGAGTATTTTCATCTTTTGTGTTAAAAATAGCACTTAGCTCTGCTTTTACTTGCATTAATTTTTCTTTTTTTGCTTTAAAATCATTGATAATAGTTTGATTTTGCTTATCAAGTTCAAAGCTTTCATAATTTAGCATTTTATTAGAAAATTTAATTTTTTCTTCTATTTTTTCTAAATGTAATAATAATTCTTTTTTATAAGCACTTAGAGCAATTTTGTTTTTATCATATAAACTTTTAGCTATAAGTTCCTCTAGTGTTAAAATATTACTTTGCTCTAAATTTCCAGCTCCTTTTTGATAAAAATCATTAGCTAGTTTTGAAGAGATACACACAAAATCTACATTATCTAATAATTCTTGGCTAAGCTGTTTTTGTGCTAAATTTTCTTTGAGCTTATTTTTAGTATAGCTAATTACTTCTTGCAAGTCTTTTTGACTAAGTAAATCAGCTTTAGTAAGCACAATCAAAAGCTTACTTACCCTTGAAGTTACCAAACATTCTATAATAAAATCACAATCTTTTTGACTAAGACTTTGAGAAGCATTCATAAGGTGGATTAAAAAGTCAGCTTTACTTATATAAGCTTTTGTTAAAAGCTCCCTTTGGATAATCACATCATCAAGTCCTGGAGTATCAACTATACAAACATTATCTTTTAAAAAATCAAGCGATGAAAAAAGCTCTATTTTTTTAATAAGTGCTGAAATTTTGTTTTTTGCACTAGTGTAATTTTTTAATTCTTCAATTTTTATTTCTATATTTTTATTTTCTTTTTCAATATACTCATTTAGATTAAAATTTTGCTCTAATTGTTTTATAAGTTCTTGCATATCTTGATTATCTTTGGAGCTTTTTAAAATATCTTGCCATTCTTCTTCACTCCAAAAATATATCTTAGCTTTTTGCTCTTTGCCGTATTTTAAAACGCTCAAATTTGCAGTTTCAGGTATATTAGATACACCTAAAAAATCCTTTTTTAAAAGTGCATTTAACATACTTGATTTACCTGCATTTACCACACCCGTTACCGCAATAGAAAAATCAATATTACTAAATTTAACCAAAGCTTCTTGTAAGAGTTTTTGAGCTTTTTCATCCTCGCAAAGCTCTTGTAAGCTTTGGTTAATGAGATCTAATGTTTGATGTGAGTTTTTAACTTCTTGCTTGTAATCTTTTTGAATAACTTTTTGCCTAGATACAAAAGCATATATTAAAGTATTATCAGTGATTTTTTGAAGTTTTTCCAAGGATTTTAAAAGCTCGTTTTTGTCTAAAATTCCTAAATTTAAAGCATTAATAAAACAAACCTGTGCATACTGAATACCATAAAGATCTAAGCGTAAATTTAAACTTTTCATCAAACTTTTAAATTCATTTAAAGCGCTAAATCTTTCATAATTATCAAGATTAGTACTTAAAACAATTGCTGCTTTTTGAGTATCAATTAAACTTTCATCAAAAAGTGTATTTGTGTCAAGATAAACGCTATGATTTTGCCAAATTTGTTTTAGTAAGGTTTTAAGAGCCCCCTTTTCTTGGGGGCTAGGATTATTTGTTTCTTTGAGCGACAAGCTGTCTTCTCATATAAGCGATTTTGCTTTGTAAAGGCAGTTCTTTTGGACAATTATCTTCACATGCAAGCAAAGACATACATCCAAATACACCATCATCATCGCCCACTAATTCATAAAAATCTTCTATGGTTCTGTGATCATGTGGATCTTGTAAATATCTAGCTGTTCTTAAAAGCCCAGTAGCTGCGATAAAGTCAGGTCTCATTAACTTAGTCGCACAAGAAGCAACACAAATTCCACACTCTATACAACGATCAAGCTCAAAAGTCTCATCAGCAACTTCTGGCTCAATACGCTCTTCAAGTTTAGAAATATCTGTTTCTTTTTCATTATGCACCCAACTTTCAACGCGTTTGCACATACCATCAAACCACTCACCTGTATTAACACTTAAGTCTTTTATGTGTCTAAATGCAGGTAAAGGCATAAGTTCTATAACGCCATCTGGATAGTCTTTTGTCAATGTTTTACAAGCAAGTTTTGGCTTACCGTTAATCATCATAGCACAGCTTCCGCAAATCCCTGCTCTACATACAAAGTCAAAACTCAAATCCGCATCCATTTTTTCTCTGATTTGAGTTAAGCACACAAAAATCGTCATAAATGGAGTTTCTTCAAGCTCATAAGTAACAAAATGAGGCTTAGAAATTTTACTTAATGGATTATATTTAAATGCTCTTATTGTTAATTTTCTACTCATAATCAACTCCTATTCTTTGATTTGGTGCTTTAAATTTAGCTTGTAATTCATAAGGCATTAGAGCATGTTGAATTTCATATCTACCTTTGCCTTCTGCTTCCATTTTTTCACGGATCGCATCAACTTCAGCTTGGCGTTTTTCGCTTAATGGATTTTCAATGATATTTCCTTTAGCACCATAACCTCTAAATGCAGGTGGAATTTCCATTTTCATAATGTCAAGATCTTCATACTCAACTCTAGGCATACTTTCACCTTCTACCCAGTAAGTATTTGTTCTTTTCATCCAATTTAAGTCATCTCTTTTTGGATAATCTTCTCTATAATGAGCCCCACGACTTTCTGTTCTTAAAAGCGCACCATAAGCAACACATAAAGCAATTTTTAGCATTCTTGGAACCCTGTAAGCTTCTTCAAGCTCTGGATTTGCACATTTTAATTCTTTATCATGTACTTTTAGATCAAGTGATTTATGATACAATTCTTCAAGCTCTTTAACCGCTTCTTCAAGACCTTGGCCTGTTCTAAAGATAGCTACTTTTTCCCACATAATGTCTTTCATTCTATTTTTGATTTCAAATACATCATGTTTTCCTTCTTTACTTACAAGAGATTTTAAGTAATCATACTCTTTAGAAAGGAAAGATTTAACAATATTTGTATCAATATCATTACCATTTTCTTTACAATATTGTGCAAAATAATCTCCCACAATCATACCTGCAACAACAGTTTCTGAACATGAATTTCCACCCAAGCGGTTAAATCCGTGCATATCCCAGCAAGCTGCTTCACCACACGCAAAAAGACCATTTAACCATTGGCTTTCGCCGGTTGGTTTAGTTCTAATACCACCCATTGAGTAATGTTGCATAGGTAAAACTGGTGCCCAGCCTTTTGGACCCTCATCAGCAGGATCAATACCATTAAATGTCTTACAAATATCTTGAACATCGCGAAGATTTTTTTCAACATGAGCACGACCAAGGATAGAAATATCAAGCCATAAATGATCTCCATAAGGGCTTTTTACACCTTTTCCTTTTCTAATATGCTCCATCATTCTACGACTTACAACATCCCTACTTGCAAGTTCTTTTTTCTCAGGCTCATAATCGGGCATAAAGCGGTAACCATCAACATCTCTTAAAATACCACCATCACCTCTACAACCTTCAGTTAGTAAGATACCACTTGGTACGATTGGAGTTGGGTGAAATTGTACTGCTTCCATATTTGAAAGTCTGCAAAGTCCAGTTTCTAAAGCAATAGCAGCTCCTGTACCTTCACAAATAACAGCATTTGTAGTTTGTTTATAAATTCTACCATAACCACCTGTTGCAATCATAGTTCCTCTAGCAACATAAGCGATTAATTCCCCATTAGTTAAATCTCTAGCAATAGCCCCTAGACATTTTTTACCATCATGGATAATTCTTACTGCTTCCATTCTATCGATGATTTTAACTTGATGTTTAATCGCTTCATTTGCCACACCATATAGCATACAGTGTCCTGTTGCATCAGCGATATAACATGTTCTCCATTTTTTAGTACCACCAAAGTCTCTTGCATTTATAAGACCATGTGCTTCTTCTTTTTCTTCAATGGTAGTTTTTTGAGCATTGATAACTACAGTTCTAGGTCCTTTTGTAACCCTAGTCCAAGGCACACCCCAAGCAGCAAGCTCACGCACAGCTTTTGGAGCAGTTTGCGCAAACATTCTTGCAACTTCTTGATCACAGCCCCAGTCGGATCCTTTTACTGTATCAGCAAAATGCACATCTTCATTATCTCCCTCACCTTTAACGCTATTTCCTAAACTCGCTTGCATACCACCTTGTACAGCAGCTGAGTGAGATCTTTTAACTGGACAAATACTTAATAAAGTTACACTTTGACCACTTTTTGCAACTTCAATAGCAGCTCTTAAACCTGCAAGACCACCACCGATAACTAAAGCATCACTATATTGTATGTTCATATTTAGCTCCATCATAAGTTTTTACTATTTGCGCTACAGAGTTGTTTTGGTAATTATTAAAGCCTATTTTTGCAAAAGCAGCTAAGCTTAATACACCCAAAACTAAGAAGAAAATACTAATAAACCATTTTGCTTTTTTAAGTTTTTTACGACTTTCTTTTGCATCTTTACCTTCAAACCAACCCCATTTTACACATAATCTATAAAGACCAATACTACCATGCAACTCAACACAAATTAATAAGGCAATGTAAAATAACCACATAAAATGGCTCACTACTCTATCGCCTGACATATCAGCACTGATTTTATCTGCATTAGTAATGATAAAAATTAAGTGCGCAGAACCCAAGAAAAACATTACAAAACCAGTTGCAGCTTGAACCCACCATAAAGAAGAATCACCATGATTCATATATTTTAAGTGTGTTCTACAAAGTTGGTATTGTCTGAAATTAATAGGAAATTTTCTCATTGCAAGACCCGCATGCACAAAGAAAATAACCAAAACACAGGCAGCCAAGAAAGAAGTGATGTAGCTCATCATAGGGCTATTAATGATAAATTTTAGTTCTAAAAAGTGAACCACTGAATCAAAAAAATCATCACTAACCAAAATGGTAGAAACGAACAACATATGTGCCCACATAAACAAGCCTAAAATCAAGCCTGTTGCACTTTGAATATAGTCAAGTTTTGCTGGCATTTTACTTTTTTTGCCATCAATACTCTTGCCTAAAAAACCTTCAATGAGTTGGCTCATATTTACTCCTTTTAAAAGTTGATAAGTTTTAATATCGGAGCAATTATAGAACTTTTATTCTTAAAATAAATAAAAATTTATAAATTTTTTTTAATATTTCTTAAATAAAAAGATAAAAATAGTCCTAATAAAAACATTAATAAGCTCAATATCTGACCCATACTCATACCAAAAGCAACAAAGCCTATGCCAAAATCAGGCTCTCTAAAAAACTCGCATACAAAGCGTGCTAGAGCATATAAAATCGTATAGTAAGCAATCAATTCTCCATTGTATTTTTTATATTTTTTTATTAATAGTAAAATAGCAAAAACCACAAAGCCTTCTAAAAATGCTTCATAAAGCTGCGATGGATGACGCAATATCCCATCTACATAAATACCCCAAGGAACTTCTGTAGCTCTACCAAATAACTCTTGATTTAAAAAATTTCCGATACGACCAAAAATATATCCACATGGCACACTAATAGCAACCAAATCTAAATATTTCCATAAATTTTGCTTATTTTTTTTACAAAAAGCATAAGTTGCTATCAAAAATCCCACAACAGCTCCATGGTAACTCATACCTCTAATCCCTACAAATTCTCCATTATAAAAGGGATTAAAAATTTGCCAAGGATGTGTAAGATACCATAAAGTATGCGCATCATAAATTAAAATATAACCTATTCTTGCACCTAAAATCACCCCTATTTCTACCCATATAAAATAGCTATCAAGCATAGCTTTAGAAATTCCCATATTATCTTTAATCGCATAGTATTTTGCAACCATTAAGGCAACAAGCAAAGCTAGCACATACATAATGCCATACCAATGCACTTTTAAACCAAAGATTTCAAAAGCTACCACATCAAAATTTGCATAAATATTTTGCCAAAATTCCATAAAAAGCCCTTATTATAAAACATATAATATAGCAAAAAATTGTTATAATTATAAAAATCACAAGGAGAGAAAATGAAAAAAATATTATTATTTTTTAGTATAGTTTTATTTTTAAGTGCTTGCACTGGTAATCAAAAAACTTATTATATTTCTATGCCAAATTTTAAAAGCACTTTTGAAGAACACAACCATACAAATGCTAATAGCCCTAAAGTCAAAATCAATGATGTAGAAATTATAAAAAGTACTTTTTATAGTTCATATTTTGAACAATCTACTCTAAATCAAAGAATCAACAAAAGCTTAGAATTACTCAAAAAACAACTTTTAGAAGATAGCAAAGCATTGCTTCAAAGTAAAGGATATACTATAGATAATGAAAATCCTGATTATGCTTTTAATATAGTTATTAATGCTAATTTATATGAAGATAAGGTTACAAGAAATTCAAGTCTTGGAGGTGATAGCGTAGAGTCTTCTTTTATGATTATTTTAGAAGCTCAAAGTCATTTAAATAATTTACATCAAGAAGATACTTTTCAAAGCACAACAAGCTCAGCAAAATTAAACGATCCTATTATTTTAAATTATCCTATAAAAGGTCAAGCAAGCATAGAAAGCTTTAGAGAGGTATACAGTGCTGTTCCTACTCAGCTTAATGAAAGTCTTGCAGCAAGTGCTTTAGAAATTGATAAAGTTTTTGTTGTTTTTTATAAAGAAATCACATCTAGTTTAAAAACTAGTGTAAAAGAAATCAAAGAAGAGCTAAAAACACAAGAAAATTCAGAAGTTCAAGATGTAAAACAAGATGATAAAAAAGAAGAAAAAATTACTCCTTATCAAAATAATGAAGTAATCATTTTTGAATAGCTTGTGCATAAAACACTTTGATCTTAAATTTAAGATTGATGTGTTTTTCTTCGGATTTAAACTCCACAGGAGTGCTAATTTCTATTAAATTTTTATATCTTTGCAAATCATTTAAAAAAGAGTAAAAAGCTTGAGGATTTTTCATCTTTACATTAGCTCCAAATTGGTATTTTAAATACTCTTGCTCTTTTTTAATAGGAATAAGATTGATTTTAATATCATCAAAGTAATTTTTCATAAATTCTAATAATTCTTTTTGTGAAAATTCTGCATTGATTTGAGCTAAATTTTGCGCATTCACCTTTTGAAACTCATCAATAACTTTTTCTAAAGCTTGCAACTCATTTATTGCTTTAGTGTTTTGAATTTGCTGGGTTGCTAATCTTGAATGTTCGATTTTATAATCTTTCAAAAAAGGCACGATTAAAAATAAAATCAAAATCGCACAAAGCGCTACAAATGAAAAAGAATAAATCAAGATTTTTAATACATCAGCTTCTTCTAAGCTCTTATCGTTTTTGTTCATACATTTCCTCTGGTATAGTGATATTTACACTTACAAAGCGATACCACCCATTTTCTAATTGATAATAACTTGTTTGAGAATTGGAAAAAATACTTCTTAATGGAGCCTCTAATAGCAATGCAAACATCTCTTTAGTAGGTGTAATGCCTCTTAAAATAAGCGATCTATCTTCCATTAAAACCTCATCTAAAGATACGTTTTTAGGCACTAAAGTAAAAAGATTTTGAATACTTTTTAATAAAACTTTATTTTTACCATTTTCTTGTTCTTGCTCTAAATCTCCCAAAATCAATTCTGCTTTATCATTTTGTCTTACTAATTCTTGATATTTAAGCTTATTAGCATTAATTTGTGCGATAATTTGAGCTAATTCTTCTTTTTTATTATCAAGTTGTACAGACGCATAATAGCTTTTAAAAACAACCACAATAAATACTACAAAAATCAAAGCAACACTAATGCTAGTAAAATAAATCCAAATTCTAGTAAAAAGATTAAAAACAGGTTTTATCTTAGGTTTGATTAGACTATATCTCATAATTTTAAGTCCTTCACCATAAGTTCATTCATCAAATTTAAAGTATCTACAAGTTCTACTTTAGGTTTTATAAAAAGCTCATTTTCTAAATAATCAAGCGAGGTCGGACTAAAACTTTCCTCATCAAAAATCACAATTTCTTCCAAAAAGCTATTATCATACAAAGGATTTTGATAAAACTCTTTTACACTTGAGATGATGTATTCTATCATTTTCATATCTGAGCTAAAATTTTCTAAAGACTCAATAGGAAGCTCTTCTTTTTCTTCATCTAATTCCTCAAGTTTATCAAGCTCTTGACTCATTTCTTCTAAACTTTTTAAATCATAATTTTGTTCATTTTCTTCTTCTTGATTTTCATCATCAATTTGTAAATCAAATTCTTCTTTAATATCATCAAAAAAATCATCTTCATCATAATTTTGACTAGCTATATTAAAATAACTTCCAAATAATATAGCTTCATTTTTACAAACTAACATCGCAACAAAATCATGGTATCTATATACATAAAGGCCTATTTTTTCTTCAAAACCTCTATTTGCCATACAATGATAAAGCAAAGAAAAAGGTGAATAAAGCAAATCCAAACCGCCAAAAGCCTCATAATCTTGCTCATATGAGCTTAAAGAATGATTAGATGCATACAATAAACCATTATTAAAAGAAATACACTTAACACTACTTGCATCGACACCAAAATTGGAAAGATCTTTAAAATTTGAGCTTGGCACAACGCCTTGGGCAATAGGGGTAAAAAAAGTACATATATAATAAATTTGAAAATCTTTAGTTAAATTTTTTACATATTCTATGGCTTTTTCTTTATCTTCAAAGCTTTTTTCAAAAGTATCAACAGCTTGGGATTTTTTCCAAGTATGACATCTTATAATGTATTGTTTTTCATCATAGCAAATACAAACTAAAAGTTGTAAAATATATTTTCTAAAAAAAGATAACATGGTGTTTATCCTTTGTCTATTTGACTTATCATATCAAATTTTTCTTTTATCAATACTTTAGCTTCTTCTAAATTTAAATTTTGTATTTTAATTTCTTCACTTAGTCTATAGGTAATCTTAGAAAAAGGTTTAGGTAAGATCATTTTATCCCAACTTTTAAATTCCCAAAAAGAACTCGCTTCATAATTTAGCAAAAAAAGTGGAGCATTTTTTTTCAAAGCTATCATCACAGAACCATCTGAAATACTATGATAAGGTCCTCTTGGCCCATCTGGAGTGATAATCACATCATCGCCTTGATCTAAAATTTTAAAAGATTGTTTTAATAAAGCCAAAGCACCTTTGCTTGTACTACCTCTTAAAGTATCCAAACCAAAAAAGGCAATATTTCTAGCAATGATTTCTCCATCTTTATGGCGTGAAATCATCACATAAGCCTTTTTTCCTTTAATACCCATTTTACGATAAGCAAAAGGCATGAGAGCAAGACGCCCATGCCAAAAAAGTATCACACATGATCTTTTTGGAAGCTTTTGCCCTAAATAAACCTTTCTACAAGTTAAAAAAATCAGCCATTGTAATAAAAAAATTCCAAAAGCTAAAAGATTAATCTTAAAGGATTTCGCCATTTAACACCATACGCCTAGGATTGGTGATTTTTACTTTTTTCATTTGTCCTAATAACTCTTCACTACCTTTAACTTGAATCAAAAAGTTATTATCACTTCTACCTGCTACAAAACCTTCACTTCTTAATTCTTCAAATAAAACTTCAAATTCTTTATCTTTTTGTTTTGCAACAATTTCATCTAAAATTTCTATATGTCTAGCTTGTAAAATACTCAAGCGTTTTGAAGCTATATCATCAGGAATTTGATTTGGCATAGTTGCAGCCTTAGTTAATGGTCTTTTAGAATATTTAAAAGAAAACATTTGCTCAAAACGCACTTTTTCAAGCACATCCATAGTATCTTCAAAGTCTTTATCACTCTCACCTGGAAAAGCTACAATCACATCAGTAGAAATACTCACATCCTTACACATAGAACGAAGTTTCAATGCTCTATCTAAATACCACTCTTTAGTATAACCGCGTTTCATAGCCTTTAAAATTTCACTCGAACCACTTTGTAAAGGCATATGCATAGACTTACATACTTTAGGATTTTTAGAAAAAACCTCTAAAAATCTATCATCCATATGCAATGGATGTGGACTTGTAAAGCGAATACGCTCTAAACCTTCGATTTCACTTAACTTTTCCAAAAGATCTGAAAAATTAATCTTTTCATGCGCATTAGAAAATCTTTTACCATAATTATTAACATTTTGCCCTAGTAAAAAAATCTCTTTAGCACCTTTAGAAACAGCTTTTAACGCTTCATTTTTAATAATCTCAAAAGGTATAGAAATTTCATCTCCTCTTGTATGAGGCACTATACAATAAGTACAATGTTTATCACATCCTATGGAGATATTAATATAGGTTTTATAAAGGCTATTTCTAAAATCTGCAAAAGCATAATTACTCTCATCAAAATCTATATCATTACCTAAAAATTTTGGCGTATTTACAGCCTTTGTGATTTTAGAAACATTTCTAGCACCCAAAACAAAATCCACATTAGGAGCACGCTTAAAAATCTCATCTCCTAAATGCGAAGCAGTGCAACCACAAACTCCTATTTTAGCTCCATTTTTTTTGATTTTTTCAAAACTTCCAACTTCTGAAAAAAGCTTATGTACAGGCTTTTCACGCACTGAGCAAGTATTGATTAAAATCAAATCTGCTTCTTTTGCATCTTGAGTTAGTTCGTAATTTTCTTTTTCTTTAAGTTCGGCTATCATATGCTCTGAATCACGCACATTCATAGCACAACCTAAAGTTTGTATAAAAAGTTTTTTACTCAAAGAATGTGTACCTCATACATAAAATCTGTATCATCTAAACCATATTTGATCGTTCTATGATAAACACATTTTCCTTTTTTTTCAAAATGCTCTACTAAAGCGATTAATTGCTTGTGTGCATTATCTTTATCAAAATAGAAAAATTTTTGACCTTCTTTATCCACAGCCTTTTCAATACTTTCTAAACTTATACTTTTTGGCTTTTCATCAACAGAGGTTCTTGCTATTTTTAAATCCATATCATCATCCTCAAGTTTTTTTTAATCTGAAATTATAGCAAATTTTACTTTTAATTAAACTTATTAAAGATATAATTTTATTCTTCAAACTTTTAAAATCCAAAATTAAGGTTGTATTGTCATTATGGAAAAAATCACAGATATAATTGAATCCATTGCTAATGAGAAAAATTTACAAATAGAAGATGTAAGAGAAAGAGTTAAAAAAGCGCTTATTAATACTGCTAAGAAAATTTATGGTGATAAGTATGAATTTTTTGTTGATTCAGGTAAAAATTTACAACTTTATCAAAAAATCATCGTAGTAGCTGATAATGATGAAAGATTAGAAAATGAAAATGAGCATTTTATCGCCTTAAGTAAAGCAAGGGCTGAAGCTAAAGATGTAGAAATTGGCGATGAGTTAACTTATGAATGTTCTTTGGAAAATTTAGGTCGTACTGCTGTAAATATCTTACATAAAGAATTAGAATACAATATACAAAAACTCTTAGAAGAAAAAATCTATGAAAAATACCAAAAAATGGTAGGACATATGGTTTTTGGTAGCGTAGTAAGAGTAGATAGCGAAGAAAATACTTATGTAGAAATTGATGAGTTTCGTGCATATTTACCTAGAAAAAATCGTATCAAAGGTGAAAAATTTAAAGTAGGTGATGTGATTAAGGCTGTTATTAGACATGTATATATTGATAAATCAGGTATGAGAATGGAGCTTAGTAGAACTAGCCCTAAATTTTTAGAAGCTTTATTAAAAGCTGAAGTTCCTGAAATCAAAGATGGCCTTATAAATATTTATGCAAGTGCAAGAATTCCAGGCGAGAGAGCAAAAATCATCTTGCAAGCTAATAGCCCAAGTGTTGATGCAGTAGGAGCAACTGTGGGTATAAAAGGAGTTAGAATTAATGCTGTAAGCAAAGAATTAAAAAATGAAAATATTGACTGCATTGAGTATTCTAATGAAATGGCAATTTTAATCACAAGAAGCTTAGCTCCAGCCATTATAAACTCAGTTAGTATTGAAGATAAAAAGGCTATTGTAACGCTAAATAGCGAGCAAAAAAGCAAAGCCATAGGAAAAAGTGGTATTAATATACGCTTAGCTAGCATGCTTCTTGGATATGAGATAGAACTTAATGAAGTGAATAATGAAGATAAAACTAATAACCAAGAAGAAGCATTTAAAAATCTTAAGGCTTTATTTGGAGAAAATTAAAGTTGTTTACCGACGGTTTGTTCGGTAAGCTTTCTTTCTAAAACTAAATCTACTATAGGTTGTTCTCTTTTGTTTGCCTTTTGGCAGTGATTTTTGTCAAAAAAATCTGTGATTTTAATAACTATTTTAGCCCATCTTTTATCACGTTCTCTCCAAGCATGAGATGATAAAGACTCCCAAGCATAACCATTAAACAAAGTAGCATTGACAAAATGATCAAGCGCTCTCACACCCTGTCTAACCCTAGCAGGATTACCAAAAGTTCCTACTATAACAATAAAAAGATAACTAATCACCGCTAAAGGAACGATAGCACAAAGTAGTATGGTTCCTGCTAATTTTTCTTTCATTTTTGCCTTTTTATAAATCTTATATTCATACCATTAGCTGATCTTATAGTTAGTCTTCCTACAATATCAGGCACGAAATTTTCTTCTAATTCTAACTTATAAGTCCTTAAAATATTAGCTAAAATCAAAACAGCCTCTTGCATAGCAAAGCCCTGCCCTATACATACACGCTCTCCCATACCAAAAGGCATATAAGTGTCTTTTTTAATCTTGCTTTTATCTTCATGGCGACTTGGATCAAACTCATGTGGATTTTCCCAAAAACTATCGTGTCTATGAATAAGCCATGGAGCTACCACTACACCTGAACCTTTTTTAATGAGCTTATCTCTCATTTTGCTTTCATTTCTTGCTTCTCTAGCAAAAAAGCCAACTGGTGGATAAAGTCTTAAACTTTCTTTAAACACATTTGTAAGATATTTCATTGCTCTAATATGTTCTATCTTAAACTCCTCATCACCTGCAACTTGCATGATTTCTTCATAAGCTTTTTGTTGTTCTTTTGGAGAAATACTTAAAATATATAGCGTCCAAGTTAGCGAGCTTGCAGTAGTTTCATGGCCTGCTAAGAAAAGCATGGCAACTTGGTCTAAAATTTCATTAAAAGAAAATCTCTCATTAGTATCTGCATCTACTACCATAAGCAATGATGATAAAATATCTTCATATTTTCCTTGATCATTTAGGGTATTATCATATCTTGGTTTTATAATATCTGATAAAACTTTGCGTATAACTCCACCTGCTTTAAGTCTTTTTCTCTCACCTAAAAGATTTGAAAGCCAAGTTGGAAAACGAAACATTCTTCGCATAGCTGTTTTAACTGTTTCTTCTTGCACAGTTACAAAAGCATCTAAAACAATCTTACCTTTTTGCTCATCAAGTTTTGATGACATGATAGTTCTAAAAATCACATCTGCAGTTACAAAAGTCATAGCCTCATCTACTTCTACAATCGCTTTGTCTTCATACTTTGCAAATCTTGCCATCATATCAGAAGCTGCTTCACTCATCAAATTAAAAACCTTAGAAATCCTTGTCATTTCAAAAGAAGGTCTTAAAAGCTCTCTTTGCTTTTCCCATACTCTATCGTTAGTTGTAAAAATACTTATACCTAAAAGTGGCTCTAAAAGTTCATGTAAAAGTTGGCTTTTTGGGTATTCTCTAACCTCATCTACCATAATGCGTCTAACTTCTTTTGGATCATTTACTACATACAGATCAAATCCAGGCATTTTTACTCTACCCATCATCATCTTATAGCTTCGCTCATAAAGTCCATCAAGCCATGATCTTCTTTTTAGTAAAAAAGTGGTTAATGTAGAAGCTTTATTTTTATAAGGCTTTGGATGAAAAGGACACTGACCCATGTTTTTCTCCTATTTGATTTTTTCTTCTAGTTTATTTTTACCTATGATAAATTCAAAAAAGTTATATACTCCTTGAATTTGCGTGGCGAATAAATATAAAAAATGTGCTTTATATTTGTCTTTTTTGATTTTTTTATAATCTTTATTTTTATATAAGGTATGAAATTTAGCCGAAAGGTATTTTGGGCTAAATTGTGCTTTTACCCCGCTTGTGCGTATAAAATCAACTTGTGCAAAACAAGCCCCATCGATAATAGAAGTAAAATCATACCATATTAAATTTTTATTTCCTAAATACTCTAAGTCTTTTCTAAACTCAAAAGATTTTTTTTGATAGCTTACCAAAGGTATGCACTCACCTAAAGTTAAAACCTTTAAATTTTCAAAAGATATATTTTCATCTTCACATTTTCTAAGCACTTTTGCTAAAACATTTATACAAAGTACTGTTCCTACACTATGCGCACTTAAGATGAGTTCGTAATTTTTATCATTTGCATTTTCCTTTAGCTTTTCAAAAATAACCCTAGCAAAATCATCCATTCTTAATTCAAGTTCACCTTGAGCATTTTTCTCCCAGTTTGCGCAAAAAGAACAAATTCTAGCTATCCAAAAAACAGCTAATTTCTTGCCTAATTTATAAAGTATTTTTGGTAAAAATACTAATGATGAAATAAAAACCAAAATTCCCAAAACAATATGAAAATTTTGCAAATAAAATAAGCTTCCAAAAGCACAAACTAAAGTAAAAATCAAACTCAAAAGTACATAAAAAAATGGATAATAACCTGTGATAAGTTGGTGCGGGGATTCTTTACCGAATTTTAAAAAAAGCCCTGTGATGGTATAAATTCTAAAAAAACTATAGCAATCACTCAAGGCATCTTTTATACCCTCTGACCAGTTTTTTTTGACTATATCATTCCAGCTTAAAAAGGTATAAGTAGTGCTTGTATGTGGGGTTTGAATTTGCCAAAAAGCATATGCATTAGCTTGAGCTTTTGATAAAGCATAATCATAATTTAAAAGTATATTTTGCTCAGCTAAATTTTTTTTAAACATAGCATAGTAATGCCTATATCCTCTAGGATCATAACCAGCTATATAAAAAACATCTCTTTTTTGACACAATTTATCCATTAAAATCCCAAATAAACTCAAAATGAATTTAAAAATATAGCTAAAAGTTGTTATCTTTGTCAAATGCTTATTTAAAGGCAAAATGAGGGGTTTTTACTCTGAAATTATTCATTAAAAAATATTTTATAAAATAAAAAAAATTAAAAAAAATAAAGAAAGAATTTATGGATGTAATCTTACTAGGTGGTAGTAATAGTGTAGTTAAAAATGGTCTTAGGATAGGTCTTGAAAATAAAGACATTACATTACATAATTATGCTTTAGGACTTAGTACTTCTTTACAAAATCTTTATGAATTAATACGCCATGAAAAAACTATAAATAAAAGTGATTTTCTCATCAGTGAATCAAATATCAATGATTATTTAAGCCCTATGAGTTTAAATATTATACTTAGAAATATTGATTATTTTTACGAAGAACTTTACAAAGCAAACAAAATTACTATAGTGCTTATACTCCCCATACCAGCTTGTAATGATAAATCAAAAGCTATCAATGAAGCTCATAGGAAAAATTGTGCTCATTATGGTTTTAATCTAATCGATATAGACTTTTACTACCAAAAAATAATCTTTATGATTTTGATCAAAACTATAAATTCCACCCTATGCCACTAGCTATGCAAGAGCTTGGTAAAAACATCATTAAAAATTTACACAGGTTTAAAAAATCTAAAGAAAATATCATTTGCTCAAAAAGAAAATTTCATATCTTTACGCCCTCAAATTCAACTAAAATAGAGCATAAAAACTCATTTTTTTGTGAAAAAACTATAAATATCAAAGCTAATGAAAAAATCATTTTTCCAAAAGAGTTCAAAAATTATCAAATCTTAGGCATACACACTTGGAATCACGCCAGCTCATTAACCCATGCTATATCATCTATAAGCATTGAAAACTCATCTTTTAAATTAGTAAAAATTTTGGACTTATCAATACTTTTCAAGATATACAAAATGAAAAAGCAATTTGTGATGAGCAAACCTTTTTGTATGTTAATACACAAATTATCAAGCAAAGCGAGGAAAGTTTGGGCTTAAGCATAGCAAATGAAAAAACACCAAGACTTGATTATGTAGACTTAATAGGAATTTTATTTTTAGAAAATGATAATGATAAAAAAATAGAATGTAAGAATTATCTTACAAATACCCATGATTCTTTAATACCGCCTATAGCATTTTATAAAGAATTAGCACTAGAATACTATAAACTAAAAAAACTTAACATGCAAACATTTTTACAAAGTCAAAATCATAGTCTTTTGCGTTTTTTAAACCACAAAGGCTTAAAAAATGAATATGAGATATTTATCCATCAAGACAATAGGCTTTATGGAGCTAGTTTAAGAATAAAAGAAAGACTAAGTTATAAGCTTGGAGAAATCATCATAAAAAACAGTAAAAGTTATCTAGGGTATTTTAAAATACCTTTTGAATTAAGAAAAATTAAAAAAGAGCATTTTAAAAATCAAAAAGATCAAAAAAATCTACCACCACTAAAAGCTTATACAGACTATAAACACGCTCAAATAGCCAAAACACATTTACCTTATCTTTTAGGTAATGCACTTTTACAAGCTTCAAGAACTCCTTTTAAAATAGGCTATTTAAGCTTACCTTTTAAACTAAAAAAGATTGCAAAAAACTATAAAAAGAAAATTTAATCTAAACTAGTATTTTTGAAAAAATTCCCATTGACTTGGGTTTTATATATCACATAATTTCTAAATTTAGCATGTAAAACCGCATCAGGTTTATATGCTCTGCATTCTTTCCAAAAAGTATGCAAGCTTTTTTGATAAGTCAAACCTTCAATATCATAAAAGGCTTTTCCCATAACTTTTAAAGGGCTATTATGATATAAAGCAGAAAGTCCTACTGTGCTATTTATCACTATAGTACCTCTTGTATTAATTAAGAGCGTAGGTAAATGTAAGTCATGTACATATAAAATTCTACCCTCGACATTGTATTTTAAACTCAAATCTTCTATAAGCTTAGTATAATCTCTATAACCACGATCCATAGGATGGTGCTTAAAAACTAGATATGACTTTGCCTTAGCATGATTAGCAAAGGAGATGATCACTTCTTCTATAAATTTTTCTGTAGTTTTTTTATAATGATGAGATAGTTGAGTATCATTATGTACTTGCAAAATAGCTAAAAAATACTTTTGCTTTAAAGAAAGAATTTTTTCATTTAAACTTTTTTCTGTGATTTTGTATTTGTTTTTTCTATATACTGAACAAAGCCAAGGTAAAAAGTCAAATAATTTTAAACTTCTATGATGTAAAGAATTGTTAAAATACCAAGAAAATAAAAAAGCAAAGAGCCAGTATAAAAAAGAAGCAAAGGCCATATTTTTAAAAGTACTTGAGAAAGTTTTAAATTTAAAATCTTTATCAAATTTTTTCTGACTTAGATAAAATTCTTTTTCTCTTGGCAAAGTGGAGTTTGCATTCACTCCGTCTTTTTCAAAAGTAATGAAATTTGGTCTAATATAACCTTCTTCAAAAATCCATACTTCAATACCCATTTGTTTAGCAACACTAATGGCTATTTCGTGTACTTTTCTACAATCATTATACATTAAGATAACTTGAATTTGTTTTTCTTCAAAAAGCTTTTTATAAAAGTCTTCAAGCTCGGTTAAGCTTTTAGTATAATTAATACTTTTAAAAGGATAAAAGAAAAAATCTCCGCCATTAAAATTTACTTTATAAACCTTAGCTTGTGGAATTTTTGTAGCAATTTTACGAAAAAATCCTCCTACAGGCCCTTGGAGCAATAAAACATTTTTACCAGAAAATTTTTTTAACTTTTTACTTAAATTCATCTAATCAAAATAAATTCTATTAATCTTCTTATTTTTCTTAATATATAAATTCTTATATCTATAAACCAACGCAAATAAAATTTAGAAAAATAATCTTTTTGCATTTTTAACATTATATCCAACGCAAGCTCAACTTCACATAAATTTTTACTTTTTGGATGGATATATCTTGGATAAAGGATCAAAACACCAGCGACAAGCTCTTCTAAACTAAGCATTCTTGTGCGTCTTGGAATTTCATGTAAATCGCTTGTCAAACCCCAACCTGCATAAAAAGGCTTACCATATACCACAACTTTTTTACCACGCAAAAGAGCGTCAAAACCACTTGTAGAGGTTATA
Source organism: Campylobacter sp. FU_520 (assembly GCF_025772385.1). Taxonomy (NCBI): domain Bacteria; kingdom Pseudomonadati; phylum Campylobacterota; class Epsilonproteobacteria; order Campylobacterales; family Campylobacteraceae; genus Campylobacter; species Campylobacter sp. FU_520. The sequence goes on from NZ_JAKMRZ010000003.1 coordinate 118,694, forward strand.
GTATGCACTTCATCGCATGCATTTATAGCACTATCTATGCTGATATTTTCTATAATCTCATCACAATATTTTAAAATAATGTTTTTATCTTTTAAACCTTTGCGGTTGCCACTTAATACATCAGGGTGAGGTTTAAAAACTATAAAGGCGTTTTCATTGGCCTTTCTTACACTTTTTAAAAGTTTTAATGTATCATAACCTGCACCACCTAAGATCATAGAAGCATCATCTTCTACTTGAGCAGGGATTAAAATAATTTTTTTATTGGTATTAAAATTTAGCTTTTCATGCTTTAAGCCATTATACTTTGAAAATTTATTTTGCGTGATGGTAAAGATGAGTTTTTTAGCTCTTTGTTTTAAACTCTCATCAAAAATGTGATTTTGCAAAATATCTTCTAAATCACTTGGCTTGCTTGGATCAACATACAAGCCTTTACTATCTACTATCAAAGAAAAAGGGCGTGTAAGATCTGAACCTAAAAAAACCGAGCGCAAAAAGCCATCTTCTACTAAGAAAATTGCATTTTTAAAATCTTTAGCCAATAAAGCTTTATCATACTTTTTACCCCAAATGAAAATTTTATCTTCAGGGTTTAAATTCGCTTTATAAAGCTCATCAAGTGAGTTTAAAAAAATGATTTTATTATTCTTGGCTTTAAAAAAAGGTTTTACAAACTCTCTTTTCCATTTAGAAAAACCTAAAAAATACAAAGTATTTGAATTAGCTTGTTCTATCTTTTTATATTTTACTAGGGTATGAATAGTATCAAAAATATCGCTTTTTTGATTTAAATAAGGATTAAAATACTCACTATATAAAATATAAGCAGCATAAAAAACCTCTTCTATGGTTCTTTTTTTAAGTCTTCTTTTACACACTTGCTTATCTTGAGTCAAGCCCCAGCCTGCATAAAATGGCATGCCATAACACACACATTCGCATCCTAACATCAAAGCTTCAAAACCCATACCAGAAGTCTTAGTATAGACTTTTTTAAAATGACTTAGCAATTCTATAGGATTATAATTTTCTTTTATAACTACACATCTATTTGGCAAATCTTGCACATCAAAATCGCTTTGCTTTTTACCACTTAATGCATCAGGATGAATTTTAATGTATATTTTAGCATTTGGATTTTCTTTGATAGCATCATTTATGATATCTTGAGTTGAAAAACTATCAGCTAAACCAAATTTAAGAGAAGCATCGTTTGCTACTTGAGTGATGATTAATACGCGTTCTTCGTTAGCGCCGAAAAGCTCTTTTGGTACGCAAAGATTATTATTATACTTGCTAAGCTTTTCTTTTTTTATAAGCTCTATGGCCTTTTTTGCTTGCTCTAACTCTTTAGAGTCAAATTCATAGGTATTTAAAATATTTTCAAGTTTAGATGGAGTCGTGGCATCATAATAAATTCCCACATCATCTTTGACATTAGAAAAACTTGGACTATTTTCTATACCTAAATTTAATGAGCGTAAAAAGCCATCTTCTAAAAGCAAAAATCTTGCATTATATTTTTTAGCTAGTTCTACAGCTTTTAAACCTGACTTTTTTCTACCCCAACCTACAAAAACATCTTCTTTTGCGATATTTTTGTAGGCATGATATAGAGCTATTTTATAAAATTTTTTAACATTTTCTTTTAATCTTTTTGATACAGTATAAAACCTCATAATCTCTCTTTAAAATAAAGAGAG